>CAYUNY010000106.1:0-2507 GCA_964446315.1 uncultured Candidatus Saccharibacteria bacterium | reverse complement strand
AATCGTCGATCAGGGTCTGGCGCATGGCGCCGTTGTATAAAGCCGCCGCCGGGTGAAAAAGCGGCAAATATATCCGCCTTTTGAAACGCTTTGGCTGGCCGTGCACCTGGCTAATGCTCAAGTCCGGTAAGAAGCAATTCAGGCTGTGGCGGCCGAGCGTCACCACGATAACCGGTTGAATTACCTCTAGTTGGGACTCCAAGTATGGCAAAAAAGCAGTTTTTTCGTCTGGCAGTGGGTCGCGGTTGCCCGGCGGACGGTATTTGACGATATTTGTAATATAGACGTCTTCACGTTGCAGATCAATCATCTCCAGCATTTCGTTCAGGAACTTACCGGCCGCCCCCACGAACGGTTTGCCCTGCAAGTCCTCGTTCTTGCCCGGCGCCTCGCCGATAAAGACGATGTCCGAATCGGGATTGCCATCGCCGAACACCAACTGGGTGGCGGTCTTGGCCAACTCCGGTGTCGGATCATCGTCCAGGATCTTCTGCTGAATCGCGTCTAGCTTAGCTTGTTTTGCGTTTGCCATTGTTAAAGAACGTTCCTATGAATCTGAATATGTTTTGTAGGGCGCCGACCAGAAAGATCAGGGTTAGCAGGTACCACCAAAGGTTGCCGCGGTCGATGCTGAGGCTTATGAAGCCGTAGGCGATAGCCAGCTCGGCCAGCCCGAAAACGAGCAGGCCGAGTCTGGTTTGGTGCCATTTATTCAGCTTTTGGTTCATCTTTCTTCTTGTCGTTTAGTTCGCGGGCGGCGGCTTTCATGGAAAGTTGTAGGCGGCCGCGGTCGTCGACGGCGACCAGTTTAACGGTGACTTTGTCGCCTTCTTTGACTACGTCGCTGGTCTTGGCCACGCGGTCTTCGCTGAGTTCGCTGATGTGCACCAGGCCGTCCTTACCGGGCATGATTTGCACGAAGGCCCCGAAGTCCATGACACTTACAACAGGTACGTCAACGTAAATCTTGCCGACCTCTGGCTCGGCCACTATGGTTTCGATCCACTGCCGGGCGGCATCGATCGAGGTCTTGTTGGGGCTGGCGATCATGATGGTGCCGTCGTCTTTAATATCGATGTCGGCGCCGGTTTCGCCGGTAATCTTCTGGATGGTTTCGCCGCCCTTGCCGATGACCTCGCGGATCTTGTCGGGGTTAATCTGGATAGACTCCACGCGAGGGGCGTATTCGCTCATCTGGCCCGGTTCGGCGATAACGCCAAGCATGTGTTCCAGGATGTGGGCCCTGCCCTCACTGCCCTGCACCAAAGCTTGCTTAAGCACCGTTACGGGCAGGCCGTGGACCTTCATATCCATCTGCAGGGCGGTGATGCCCTTGGAAGTGCCGGTAACCTTAAAGTCCATGTCGCCAGCGAAGTCTTCGGCGTCGGCGATGTCGCTCAGGATGTAGGGCTTGTTGTCGTCGCCCACCATCAGGCCCATAGCGATGCCGCTGACGGGTGCCTTTAGCGGCACACCGGCGTTCAACAGCGCCATAACGCTGGAACAGGTGGCGGCCATGCTGGTTGAGCCGTTCTGGCTCATGATTTCGGTCACCGAGCGGATCATATAGGGGAATTCGGCCTCGCTGGGCAAAACGGCCGTCAGGGCGCGTTCCGCCAGGTAGCCGTGGCCGATTTCGCGGCGGCCGGGGCTTCCCAAGCGGCGGACTTCGCCAACGGTGTAGCCAGGCGCATTGTAGTGGTGCAGGTAGCGGCGTTCGCCTTCGCGTTCCATAGTATCTACCAGCTGGACCATGCTTAACGGCGCCAGGGTGACGATGTTCAGGGCCTGGGTCAGGCCGCGGGTGAACAGGCTACTACCATGGGCCCGAGGTAACAGGCCGATTTCACTACGCAGTTCGCGGATCTCGGTTAATTTGCGGCCGTCGGGGCGCAATTGGTGTTCTACTATGCCTTTGCGGACGTCTTTATGCAGAGCCGTTTGGAAAGCTTCGTTAAAGTGGTCCTTTAAGGGCTCATAATCTTCACCGTGCTTGGCCTCCAGGGCCTCGTGCATTTCTTCTTTGAGCTGTTGAACCAGCACGTTGCGCTCCGGGTAAGGCTTGCGCAGGTCTTCGCCGAGCTTGCCTTCCAGCCAGGCGTCGACTTCTTTCTGTATTGAGTCGTCGGGCAGGCTGAGTTCGTATTTCTGATCTGTTACGCCGACCCTTTTGACCAGTTCCTGCTGGAGCTTGATGGCCGGCTGCATGGCCTCGAAAGCGTAGGCGATGGCGTCGGCCACTTGGTCTTCGGTGACTTCGCTGGCGCCGGCTTCGACCATCATGACGCCGTCTTTAGTGCCAGCGACTACCAGGTCAAGGTCGCCCTCTTCCAATTCTTCGAGGCTGGCGAAGGCTTTGAACTGCCCATCTACCAAGCCGACCCGCAAGCCAGCCACGGGGCCTTCAAACGGCGCGCCGCTCAGCACGAAGGCCGCGCTCATGGCGATCATAGCGATCATGTCGGGGCGGAAGTCGGGGTCCATGCTCAGAACAGAGGCCACGCCCT
>CAYUNY010000105.1:0-2515 GCA_964446315.1 uncultured Candidatus Saccharibacteria bacterium | reverse complement strand
CTGATTATCGGATTCTTCTCGCCGAGTGCCCAGCATTGGTCGATAACTTCCTGGGTGCGGCGCTCCATCTCGCCGTTGCCACGCTGTACCGACGCAAAGTCCAGGCTTTCGTGGCTGGCGCCGGCTTGCTGGCTGGAGGCCGCGCCACCGCCCAAACCGATCAGCATGGCCGGCCCGCCCAGTTGGATAACCAAAGAACCGACCGGCAGTCTGTTCTTTTTAACGTGCTGGTCGCGGATGTTCCCGAGGCCGCCGGCGATCATGATCGGTTTGTGATAGCCCCAGACGTCACCGCCCGACTCTTGCTCGTAGGTGCGGAAGTAGCCGGCCAGGTTGGGGCGGCCGAACTCATTGGCAAAACCGGCGCCGCCGATCGGCCCGTCGAGCATTATGTCGAGCGCCGAAACGATCCGTCCGGGCTTGCCGTAGGGCTTTTCCCAGGGCCGTTCGGCTCCGGGCAGGTTCAGGTTAGAAACTGTGAAGCCGGCCAATCCCATCTTGGATTTGGCGCCGCGGCCGGTGGCGGCTTCGTCACGAATCTCGCCGCCTATGCCCGTAGCGGCGCCCGGAATCGGCGCGATGGCTGTCGGGTGGTTGTGTGTTTCGACTTTAATAACGGAGTGTACGGGCTCTTTGTGGTAGCTATAGGTTCCGTCGGCTTCGCTAAAGTGCCGTCCGGCCACCGGGCCTTTAATTACGGCGGCGTTGTCGTGGTAGGCCGACAGCACGTCCTGGCCTCCCTTTTCGTAGGTGTTCTTGATCATTTTGAAGAGACTCTTAGGTTGCTTGGCGCCGTCGATGGTCCAGTCGGCGTTGAAGATCTTGTGACGGCAGTGCTCGCTGTTAACTTGCGCGAACATCATCAACTCGGCGTCGATCGGGTCACGCCCCAGTTTTTTGTAGGCGTCGTAAAGGTAATCGATTTCATCGTCGGCAAGTGCCAGGCCTAAATCGGTGTTAGCCTTGGACAGGTTCTCGATGTCTATATTACGTAGCGGCTTGGGCTGGTGCTCCTCGAACAAGATCTTGGCCGAATCCAGTTCGGTCAGCACGGCTTCGGTCATACGGTCGTGCAGCAGCGTACACATTAAGTGTGTATTAAGTGTGTCTGTGCTGCGCAGGTAGTAAGCTATCCCTCTTTCAACGCGCCTAACTGTTGCGATGCCGGAATTATGGATAATATCGGTAGCTTTGGACGACCACGGCGAGATCGTGCCCGGTCGCGGCACAGCCAGGTACAAAACGCCGTCTTTGCTACCGGCATAGGGTGTTCCATAAGTTAGTAACTCGACCAACTCTTTTTCGTCTTTGGCCAATAAAGTACCATCCAAGTCGACGAAGTGCACATATTCGGCGTCTACCGCCGTAATCGACGGGTCGACGGCCTGCAACCGCTTTAATAATTTTTGCCTGCGAAAGTCCGAGAGAGCCGCGATTCCCGGATAGACTTTCACTAGCGCATCTCCAGGCTGTCGCCGGCAAAAGTAATATTCATGGGCTTAATAACTACTTGGCGAGGGCCGGCATCGACGGCGCCGGCTGACCAGGCTTTCAGACCGCAATCGGCGGCAATCTTGATGACCTGCTCGGCTTGATCGGCCGGCACGTAAACGGCGTAGCCGGCGCCCATGTTGTAGTTGCCGTACATTTCGGTCTCGTCGTTGCCGGCGTGGTCGGCGATAAAATTAAAGATTTCCGGCACCGGCGGTACCTCGTTCATAACATAGCTGAACTCGACCTCGGCGCGCATCAGCTTGCGCCAGCCGTGGCCGGTTATATTCGATAAATAGTGGACGTCCACATTGGCGGCCTGCAGGGCCAATACCAGCTCTGCGTACAGATGTGTTGGCGCCATGGCGGCCTCACCGAGCGTTTGACCGTCGGCCAGCTTAGTTTGATAGCTTTCGGTCAGGCCCTTGGCGATTTCGCGGATCAGGCTGATGCCGTTGGCGTGCGGGCCGCTAGATTCGATCAATACTATCGCGTCGCCGGCCTGGATGTTCTTGCCCTGCACCAGGTGTTTTTGGTCTTTAATAACTCCAAAGGCCGAGCCGGCAAACTCCAGGCGGCCGTTTTCGACCACACCCGGCAATGACTGGGTTTCGCCGCCGCCCCACGTGACTTGTGATAAGTCGCAGGCCGTCCGCCAACCCTTAATAAAGTCTTCGGCCAGCTTTTGGTCGGTCAGCCATTCGTAGGAGCTCGACGACCAATAAGCGTTCAATACCACCGGCGTGGCGCCAACGCTGACGAGGTCGTTAATGACGCACGCCACGGTATCCTGGGCGATGGCCGCGAAGTGCGAAACACCGCTGTCTTCATAAACGGCTTGGGCGATCAGGCTCTTGGTGCCGAGGCCTTCCTGCACGAAAGCGCCCCATTGGCCGCCCATCTCGAAAACGTAGGCCGATTCGCCACGGGTGCCGGCAACCTCTTTAAAGCCGAAAGGCATATTGGCGGCGGTAGCCAATCCCTCTTTTTGGGCCAGAATTTTGACCGGGTCGGCTTGGGAATA
>CAYUNY010000104.1:0-2568 GCA_964446315.1 uncultured Candidatus Saccharibacteria bacterium | reverse complement strand
GGACTGGTTCGCTTTTTGGGCTTACCCATGCGGGAAAATCCTTTACTTTAGTTAACAATCTTAGTTATATACTAGCCGATTTTGCCGTTTTTCTCAAGAGACGACGAAGTTGACCAACTTGCCGGGAACGTAGATGGTTTTGCGGATCGTGGCGTCTTTCAAGTGGGCTGAAGCCTTTTCGTTAGCTTTGGCGGCCTTAACAACTTCTTCCTCTTTGGCGTCGGCGGGCACCTCGACTTCACCCCTTAACTTTCCATTGACCTGGATGGCAACCGTGATTTGATCCTGCGCCAGGTATTTTTCATCGTAGTTAGGCCAACTGTCGTGGTGAACGCTGTTGGAGTGGCCAAGCTGGTGCCACAATTCGTCGGCCATGTGGGGAGCGAACGGCGCGACGCAGGCTACCAGGCCTTCCAGGGCTTCCTGCCAGACCTCGCTTTTGCCGAAATGCTTGGTCTTCAGCTTGTAGAAATCGTTGGTGCCGGCCATAGCGGCGGCGATTGCCGTGTTGTAGCGGTTCTGCTCCAGGTCTTCGGTAATTTTTTTGATCATGCCGTGCAGGGCGCGGTTGATTTCGGCCTGCTCTTTCTCTGGCACGTCGGCGTCGGGCTGTTCCAGGTATTCTTGAACCAGGTTCCAGACACGGCTTAAGAAACGGTGAGTTCCCGGCACGCCCTGTGGGTCCCAGCGGGACCCTAACTCTAACGGGGCGGCAAACATTAGATAGGTCCTTACCGCGTCGGCCCCGTAACCCTGGTTAATAATGTCGAGTGGGTCAGGCCCATTCCCTAGTGTTTTACTGAAATTGCGACCGTCTGCGGCTACTACCTTGCCGTTGAACAGGAACTGTTTGAATGGCTCGGCCTCTTTAACCAAGCCTAACTTCTTAAAGAAATGGCCAATGAAACGGGCGTACAGCAAGTGCGCCGTGGCGTGGTCTGCGCCATTATAAAAGTCGATTGGTTCCCATTTTTGCACGATGTCTTTATCGAAAATTTCATGCTGGTTGCGTGGATCAAAGTAGCGGTACATGTACCAACTGCTGTCTATGTAGGTGTCGAGGGTGTCGGTTTCACGCTCGGCCGGGCCGCCGCACTTGGGGCAGTCAACCTTGAGCCAGTCTTTAGCCCGGCCCAGGGCGCTGCGGCCGTCGCCGCTGGGCGCGTAATCATCAAGCTCGGGCAATATGACAGGCAGGTCTTTTTCGGACAGCACTACTGCGCCGTCCTTCGGGCAGTCGATTACCGGGATCGGCGCGCCCCAGTAGCGCTGGCGGCTAACGCTCCAGTCGCGCATCTTGTAATTGATTTTGGAACGTCCTCCGCCTTCCTTTTGAAACCATTTAATTATTGCGACTTTTGCTTTTTGTGAAGTCATTCCATCGAAAATTTCTCCAGAATTTATAAGAACGCCTTCGCCTACAGAAACCTCGTCGTCGGGAATATCATTTTTGATAACACGAGTTATTGGTAAGCTAAATTTTTTGGCGAATTCCCAGTCCCGCTCGTCATGAGCTGGAACCGCCATAATGGCACCGGTGCCATAGTTTGGCAGTACATAATCTGCAATCCACACGGGCAAAGTATCGCCGCTAATTGGATTGATTACGTAAGCTCCAGTAAAAACACCCGTTTTCTCTTTATTCTCTTGACGCTCTAGTTCGCTTTTAGATTGAGTGGCTTTTACATACTCAGACGTTTCTTTTTTATTCCTTGTTATTTTTTCCACCAATGGATGCTCTGGCGCAAGTACTAAGAAAGTCGCGCCGAAAACTGTATCAGGCCTTGTGGTATAGACCTTAACGGGAAATTCTTCTTTATCATCGTCTACATCATAAAAATCGATTTCGGCACCTTCGCTTTTGCCGATCCAGTTCTTTTGGGCCAGCTTGACGCTCTCGGTCCAGTCCAAGCTGTCGGTGGCTTCCAGCAATTCGTCGGCGTAGTCGGTGATTTTGAAGAACCACTGCTTGACCTCTTTTTTCTGGACCAGCGGGTCGTCGGGGCCGTCGTGGCGCCAGCATTTGCCGTCGATCACCTGTTCGTTGGCCAGCACCGTCTGGCACTGCTCGCAGAACCACTGCATGCGCGAGTCCTGGTAGGCCAGGCCATGCTTGTGCATCTGCACGAAGATCCACTGCGACCACTTGTAGTACTCAGGTAGGTGCGTAGAGATTTCTTTTTCCCAGTCGTTGCTCCAGCCCATGGCCTTGTACTGCTTGTGATACTCGGGGATGATGGTCGCCATGCTCTCCTGCGGCGACACGCCGGCCTTGATGGCATAGTTCTCGGCGGGCAGGCCAAAGGCATCCCAGCCCACCGGATGATAACTTTCATAGCCCTGTTGCCGTTTAAAGCGCGCCTTAACATCGCTGATGGTGTAATTCATGGCATGCCCGATATGAATACCCGCGCCGCTGGGGTAGTTGAACATGCTCATGGCGATGTACTTGGGCTTGTCGCTCTTCAAGTCAGTGCTATAGGTGCCTTCGCTGTCCCAAATGCGTTGCCACTTAGGTTCAATGTCTTTGGGATTGTATCTCTGCATAACAGATTACATTGTAGCAAA
>CAYUNY010000103.1:0-2628 GCA_964446315.1 uncultured Candidatus Saccharibacteria bacterium | reverse complement strand
AACGCCACCAACTTTAACCTTTTCATGGATTACGAGACTTTTGGCGAGCACCAGTGGCACGAATCGGGCATTTTCGACTTCTTGGAGCATCTGCCGAAGGAATGGTTCAAGAGCCACGACCACACCTTTATGACGGTCAGCGAGGCAATTAACGCCTTTCCGCCCAAAGACGCCATAGACGTGCCCCAGACAATCACCTGGGCCGACACCGAGCGCGACCTGTCGGCCTGGCTGGGTAACGCCCTGCAGGGCCAGGCTATACAGAATCTGTACGCCCTTGAGAAAGACATTATCGCCAGCGGCGACTGGGCTCTTATCGAAGACTGGCGGCGCCTGCAAACCTCCGACCACTTCTACTACATGTGCACCAAGTGGTTCAACGACGGCGACATTCACGCCTATTTCAGCCCGTACGACACGCCCTACGAGGGCTATATCAACTTCATGAACGTTTTCCGCGACCTGCATTACCGGCTGGCCCAAAAAGGTGTTACCGTATGAGTAAGGAGGGTGGGCAATGGGGCGACCGGTAGTTCTAAGCAATGGCCAGATGTTCGTCGGCCTCGACGAGCACGGACTTGTGCATGACTTCTACTACCCCTACGTCGGGTTGGAAAACCTCTGTAACGCCCGTTCCAGCCAACACAAAATCGGCGTCTGGGTAGACGGGGCTTTTAGCTGGCTGGACGACGGCACCTGGCACATCAATATTGGTTTCGAGGCCGACGCCCTGATCAGTAAGATTACGGCCGTTTCCGACGAACTTAGTATAAAGCTGTACTTCCAGGATTTTATCGACAGCGACGAGAACGCCTTCGTCCGCCACATCAAAATTGAAAACATGGCCGACGCCAAGCGTGACACCCGCCTGATGATGCACCAGGTTTTCCAGATTTCCCGGGCCGGGCGCGCCGACACCGTCCTGTACGAGCCGGAAGGCCACTACATCCTAGATTATAAAGGCCGCTACTCGCTATTGATCGGCGGCCGCTTTGCCGGCGGCCCGGCCTTTGACCAATTCGCCGTCGGCAACTTCCGGGTCGAGGGCAAAGCCGGCACCTTCCTGGACGCCGAGGACGGCGAGCTATCGGGCAACGCCGTCGAGCACGGCGGCGTAGACAGCGTCATACGTTTCGCTAAAACCATCGAGGCGGGGGGCAGTGCCGAGGTCGATTACTGGATCGTAGCCGCCAGTAGCCAATCCGACGCCGAAAAAGTACACGACAAGCTCGGCTCAGCCAGCGTTAATGACCGCTTAAGCGACATGAGGCAGGACTGGCGGAAGTGGCTGGGCAGTTCCCAGCCAAAAGTGCCGCCCGAACAGGCCGCCAGCATCCAGAACAGCTTATTGATTATCAAGGCTCATTGCGACGAACGGGGCTCGATCCTGGCCAGCGGCGATTCCAGCATCTTTAATTCCGGCCGCGACTACTACTGTTACTGTTGGCCTCGCGACGCCGCCTACGCCATCTGGCCGCTGATCCGCACCGGCCACTTTGACGAAGCCCGCCAGTTTTTTGAATTCGCTCGCGACACCATGCATAAAGACGGCTACCTGATGCATAAGTACCAGCCCGATCGAGCCATCGGCAGTACCTGGCACCCGCTGGTTCACGGCAAGCGGCGCGAGCTGGCCATACAGGAGGACGAAACGGCCGGCGTTATTTTCATGATAGGCGAGTACCTGGAGGCTCACAATGAAGACTTTACCTTCATCCAGCACCTCTTCGAAACGTTCGTGACGCCCTGCGCCAACTGGATGACCGAATTTATCGATGAGATCACCGGCCTGCCCCACGCCAGCTACGATCTCTGGGAAGAGAAGTTCCTGACCACAACCTACACCACCTGCACCGTTATCGCCGGCCTGTCGACGGCCGCCAACCTGGCGACGGCCTTCGACCGGCCCGAGCTAGCCAGCAAGTGGAAAAAAGCGGCAGACAGCATACGCGGCAACCTGGACAAGCTCGTCCACCCCGACGGCTGGTTCCGCAAAGGCTTCCTTCTGCAGGAGGACGGTTCACTGCAATACGACGACACCATCGATATCTCCAGCCTCTACGGCGCCTACATGTACGCCGGCCTGCCCCTAACCGATAAGCGCCTATTCAGCACCGCCCAGCGCGTCGGCGAAAAATTATTGAATACTTCGCCGAGCGGCGGTGTCCTGCGCTACGAAAACGACAATTACTTCCTGGCCAAGCAAAATTACAAGGGCAATCCCTGGATCGTCAGCACGCTTTGGCTGGCCCAATACTACTCGACGGTCGGCAACACCAAAGACGCCAAAATACTGCTCGACTGGTCGCTTAGGCACCGCTTGCCCAGCGGCGCGCTTAGCGAGCAATTTGATCCCGAAGACGGCTCACCCATTGGTGTCACGCCCCTGGTATGGAGCCACGCCGAAATGGTTAACACCATTCTAGATCTCTATAAAGCTGATTAGCGTTTTGGCGCTTCGTTGCGACCGAGGTTCTTTTTAGACTCGGTGAAAACGATGTGTCGTCGCAATTTGGGGCTGTACTTTTTAAGAGCCAGTTTGTCGGGGGTGTTCATGGTATTTTTGGTCGTGTAATAAATACGCTCGCCGGTTTCCTCGGCAATCATACCAATAATCTTTCGCTTGTC
>CAYUNY010000102.1:0-2657 GCA_964446315.1 uncultured Candidatus Saccharibacteria bacterium | reverse complement strand
AAGCCTGAGGTCAGTGGTTCAAGCCCACTCGCCGCTACCATATTTTTTATTTGAACTTTATTCAGGGCGTATCGGCCGAGCCGGAGGTGGTCAGTTTCCTCAGGAAGCAAAGATAGGTCATTATCAAATAAGCTTGCGAAAGTCCGTTTGTGTTCGTGTGTACCTTCGTTGTCTTCTATAAAAGCTGGTGATTCTTCAGAAGCACTCCTTTTAGTGCGCGTCCTTAGCTCCGTGATGAATTTTTTAACCAGTTCCTGGCGCTCGTCCTCATTTTCTATGCCGATTGCCAGTAACAGTTCATCATAAACTTCTATGATGGCTTCCTCGGTTTTGATAATTTCAGCTTCATCCATTATTTCGGCGGTCGCAAGCTCTTCCAGTTGAATCACGGCGTTCTCCAGGAAGATCGTCAGGCTTTTTACGATTATGGCTTCCTCGGGCTCGGCGGCTTCATCGTATTCCACAAGCTTTTCCTGAATAGATTCGGGCAGAATGGCGGGCAGTATTTCTTCCACGGGTGCAACGTCCTCCGCGGTAGGGACAACAAACATCTCTTCCGGCCAATCTTCCGCTGGTTCTTTGGTTTGTTCCGCCCGTACAAGCAACTCAACCACTTGCGGGTCCGGCGGCAGGAATTCGGGAATAGTCGGTAGGGGCTGAAGCTTGGGCAGTTCGGCTGTTTCAATTCTTAGGACCGGTTGTGGGGTTATTAATTCGATGGCCGGCTTAAACGTCGTTCTCTTTTTATTAATTATCGTTCGGGGCTTTGTCAATTCGGGATTAGGCACGACCAGCTCGACTGGCATCTTAATGCTTTCCCCTTCGCTGACCTCAATTAATATTTCGGGTAAAGGCTTGGTTTCATTTTTAGACGGTTCGACCTTGCGTACAGTTTGCACATCTATAGGTGGCCTTTGTGATGCTTTAACGCTAATTGGAAGGGGTCGAGGGGAATCGGGTTTTTGCTCTGGTTTTTCAATAGGCTCCTTCGTGCCTACCGGCCGCTCTTGCGGTTTTGCGGATTCGGTTTCCCGACTTATGGTTTGCTCGTACATCTCGTTGAAGATAATCTGATCTTCAAGGTTGGTTTTTTTAATTGTGATAGTGGCCGGTTTTTTGTTTGGCGCCGGTTTTTCATTTGTGGCTACCTGAACTTCTTGCTGATTTCGTTGCTCGGCCTGGCTATTTTGATCGGGGGTAACCCTAAACTGTTCGGGTATCTCGATCCCCGAAGACTCAAGGACTTTGGCAGTGAACTTATCCATTGCCTCGGCGGACCTTCGCTCGGGCGGAACCGGACACATGTCGCTTAGTTCCGCTATGGTGCCGGTTATACCGAAGACGGTTACCTCAGTATCCTGAAAGTGTTGATATAGCGTCGGAGCACTTTGCTCAATATTGGTTTCCGGCATTATTGTAAGCTTTAGTTCTCGGTTGCCGGCTCAGGCAACAAATGATGATGTTCGGGCCGCAATGATTCGCGACCGATTTTTCCGGCAAGAAAAGCCAAGCGTGTGTCTGGATCCTGTCTTTCCGTTTCGTCGACCGTGCAGAATGCAGCTTCCATGGCTAAGGCGGTCCTAAGCTCCATTTCTCGCGTTCCCATTGTGACCATATGATCGCCATACATATCCACAAATGCATCTTCGCTTATGCCGCCTTCAGCGCCCCCAGAGCTAGTTGTCATAAGCATTATTATACAGCCACGCGGAACATGCCATAATCTTACAAATACTGATTGCAAGGTATATTATGTATAGTACCAATACTTCAAGGAGGGATTTATGAAAGCAGTTATTGCCATAATCGCGGTTCTGATAATTGCCGGCGGGGGCTACGCCCTGGTCAAAAACAACGACAATAAAACTCCGGCTAAAACAGCCCAAGGCACTTCCAGCAATATGGATAATATGAAGAGCTCCGGCTCTTCAACGGCGCCCGAGGCTACCAACAGCGTAGAGATCAGTAATATGGCCTTCGGCCCGGCCAGCATCACCGTCAAAAAAGGCGCCACCGTTACCTGGACCAATAAAGACAGCATCGCGCATACCGTCACCGGCGACAGCCAGGACGGCCCGGCCAGCAAGTCATTGGCCAACGGCGATACCTACAGTTTTACCTTTAACTCCGCAGGCACTTTCAAGTACCACTGCTCGATTCATAGTAGTATGACCGGCACCGTAACCGTTACCGAATGAATCTCCGCAGGCTCATTGTTCCTTTTATCTGGAGCTTGGGCGTAGTAGTAGCGGCGCTGGCCTACATCGCGTGGGGCCGTGATTTTGGTTGGGGGCCGCGGCCGTTTAACGCCTATCGGATCTTCCCTCTCTTCGGCCTGCTGGCCTACAGCCTGATGTGGTCGCACTACGTGGCCGGTACGGTACAGGAAATACTCCGTGTCGATAAAGCCAGGCTGGAAAGCTATTTCCGGGTTACCGGCTGGGCCGTACTGGCGCTGATCTGCCTGCACCCCGGCCTACTGATTTACCAGCGCTTCCGCGACGGCCACGGCTTGCCGCCCGGCAGTTACGAGTCTTACGTGGCACACGGCCTGGGCTGGGTAACGCTTTTGGGCACAGCAAGCTTATTGGTCTTTTTGGCCTTCGAGTTCCGCCGCTTTTACGAAAAACGTTCGTGGTGGCACTTCGTGCCGGAGG
>CAYUNY010000101.1:0-2658 GCA_964446315.1 uncultured Candidatus Saccharibacteria bacterium | reverse complement strand
ATTACTTATACGGCTCCGTCCGTGCTTCACGGGCTCCTAGCCATAGGCTCAAGTGTGAAGCGTCTATGGTCCGAATCTGTAGCTCAAGTGCGTGACCGTGATACGCTAGTGGGATGAGCCAGTCAAAAACTTGGATTAATACGTTTATACGAGACAAAAAGGGGCGGATTGTGCTGTGGCAAAATCCTAATGTGCCGCTGTTGGCGTGGTTTATAAGTATGCTTCTCACCCACGTTTTGCCGTACGGCCAGCTCAATTTTGCCGCTTCACTCGTGTCGTTCGGCGCTTTGTTCACGTGGGCTTATCTGGAAATAACCGACGGCGTTGACTATTTCCGCCGCAGCGTCGGTGTTGTGGTGCTGGTGTGGCTTATTTTCAGCCGTTTATAAGCCCCTGTGCATAACCGTATTGCCATAAGGTCTATACTATATGTAACAGGTAAAATAAATATGGATATCCTGAGCCTTGAAGATCACGAGCATGAATTGATAAAGACGTATGCTATTGATTCGACGCTGGCTCTGGCAAGGGGCGTTGACAAGGTACATATGCGCCGCGTCTTTACGCGCATCAATGCCAATGGTTTGAGTGCCTTAGCCATCGATTACGTGGCCTTTAACGGCCATACGGTTGAGGGGTTGGTCAAAATTGATGAACATAATCGTGCTGGCCTTGACGAGACCCAAATAGCTGTCCTTGGAAAAATGGCTGAATCCAGGCCGGTCGTAGTTATTTAGCCATTTCAGTCGAGTTTGTCGCATTCCTAAAGCCCGTTATACTGATTCAAGATGAAAAAACTGATTTCTCTCTTGTTATTAGTTGCGTTGGTTGGCGGGGTCGCGTGGTATGTACACGACCACCAGTCAGCACCGGTCAAAAAGGCCAGCCAAACGCCTCGCATTGTTTTCAAAAAAGCTTGCGATGTGTTCCCGCTGGCTGATGCCGTGACGATACTCGGCAATGGCACCACCCAGACACCCAGCCACACCGATGCCGTCACCGCCCAAAAATCGGTGACAACCTGTCTGTACAGCTACGACCCGGGCAGTTTCTCTGACCTGGTCAGCGCCAGTTTACTACTACAAGGAGCCCCGCCGGCCCAGGCTAAACAGAGCTTCAGCGATGCACGGCCGTCCAATGCCGTTGACGTCAGCGGCTATGGTGAGCAGGCCTACTGGGATCCCAATCTCGGCCAGTTGCATATTCTGAAAGGGCAGTACTGGCTCATCATTGCAGCCGGTTCAGGGCCATTGAACCAGCGTGACCTGGATTTGCCGCGCAAAATTGCTGATATCATGGTGAAGCGGATATAGGGAGACTCGGTGGGTAAGTTACAAAAACGACAATTGCAATATGCCTTGGCTGTCTTGCTGGGACTGACGTTGTTCTTAGCTGCAGCCTATGGCGTCCGTCATCATCAGCTGCAGGGGTGGGAAGTACGCCTGTTCGAGGACATTTTTCACTGGTCAAACGCCCTGCGCTGGCCCTTTTTAGTATTGACACAACTCGGCAGTGCTACCGCGGTAATTACAGCTGTTTTGTTGAGCTATTTGAGCGGCTACCGTAGCCTGGCCTGGCGCTTACTCCTGACGGGCTCGACGGCCTACGTTTTGGTCATGCTGGCCAAACACCTGGTGGAGCGGCCGCGCCCCTTCCTGCTGCTCAGCGGCATTCATGAACGCGAATTACTGGTCTCCGGCAATGGTTTTCCGTCCGGACACACCGCCGTAGCCACGGCTTTAGCCTTGACGCTGGCGCCGCATCTGCCAAAGCAGTGGCGCTGGCTGCCGCTGGCCTGGATTGTCGGTGTGGCCCTATCACGTATCTACCTGGGAGTACATGCACCGCTTGATATTATCGGTGGTTTTGGCATCGGGCTGGCCGTGGCAGCCAGTCTGCACTTCTTTATCAACACCGATAAAAAGCTCAAACGGCAACCGTTATAACTTCGGTCAAAGTGCTCATGCTTAGGACTTGAAAAATTGCAAAGTCCGGCATATGCTGGAGTTGGAAGTGTGAGGCTTCCAACAGGCCCGGGTCATTGACTCCGGGCCTTTAAATTCCAGACCGCGCCAGCCTGCCGTCCAGCGTATCTGGCCGCACCGCTGGCGCTCTTGGCGCATTACTACGTCAGCTGCCTGCGAGTCTCGCTCACCGTACCATTTGTACGCCTCGCTCGATTCTCGTTGCTTCCTTGTACTGCATCCAAGTCTGAAATTTAAAACTTATTTTAATACGTTGGTTGACAATTGCGGCAGAGGCCGCGGATTTCCAGCTGGTGGTCAAGTGGATGAAAGCCGTTCTTTACACTCAAACGGCTAATAATCTCTTCCAGTACCGGATTAGCCCGTAGAATAATGACCCGGCCGCAGTTGGAGCAGGTTAGGTGGTGATGATGGTGCTGAAAAATGTCACTCAGCTCATACTTGGACTGGCGTGCCATCTGTAATTTGCGTATGACGCCCAGCTTTTCAAATAACTTCAAATTACGGTAAACGGTGGCCTGATCATCTTTGGGCAGGCGCCCCAACAATTCTTTAGTGGTGGACGAGCCATTCTGCAGTGTTTTGAACAGGCGCAGACGCGGCTTGGTGGCAAAATAACCCTGCCGTTTCAGTAACCCCTGTACTAGCTCCGTTTCTTTATTCACCTTGCAAT
>CAYUNY010000100.1:0-2661 GCA_964446315.1 uncultured Candidatus Saccharibacteria bacterium | reverse complement strand
TTCCGCGAGTTTACCGGCATCCGTATGAACTGGCCGCTGCAAAAAATACGCGAGTTGGTTGGCAAAAAGCCCTTGGAGGCCGAAACTCAATTTCGGCAAAACGAAGAGGCCTACACGGCCGAAGGCACGACCAAGCCAGTCTCCGGTCTTAAGGAGGCTGAGGATGCGGCTGCGGCCGAGACCGAAACAGTCAGCACTTTAACCAAGATAGGGCAACGGCTGCGTAGCCCCGATATATTTAACAAAGCGCTGGATTCGATTCATGTTAATCCGGACCAGTTCCGGGAGGGTTTGGGCAAAGCCAGTACACCAGTGCTACTCGGCACCTTGTATTGCATCGCCCACGACCTGTCGCAAACCGGGCCGCGTATTAATGAAAACCTGGAGATGCAGGCCGCCCGTTATGGCCACGACCAACAGACCATCCGCGAGCAAATACAGGATGGCACACACGTCAATGCTCAGTTTGTTTCTGCTTCCAACGCTGATTGGGATGGCGTCAAGTCGCCGGACGGCAAGACCGTGATACCACCAGCCGAAGTGTCGCCATACTATCTGGCTTACACCAACCAGTCGCAAACCAAAGCTGATATGGACAGCCTGAAGAATGCCCCGGCAGTTCACGTTGATCTGCCGACCGATCAATTGGCGATTCTAGATGATTTTGTGAAGTCGATTATAACGGCCGGTACCAGTCCGATACTGACGAATCTGCCTCTTGTTGGCTCCAGCATCGATGACAAGCTTAACTCGCTGATTGATACGGCCTGCAACACCCTGCTCAACCCGTACTTGCAAGGCGGCTTTGTGATTGCGGAAATCTTTGCGGCCGGCTCGTCAGGCGGTCTGGAGGCGGCGGGCGCAGCACTGGTGAAAGGCCTAGTTTACTTCGGCGGTGCGGCTGCCCTGGGCCAGGTATTGGAAGACTATATCCACAACCTGGCGGGTACCGGCTTTAGTGGCGTAGCCTCGGGCAGTGACAAGTTTACCGAGAGCGCCATTACAACCGATTATCTAAATACACAAAGCGATCGCGGCGTGGCCTATGGGCGGCCCAAATCGGCCGACGAATCGGCCGCCGACAAAACGACCGCTCTGCTGGAACTACGTCAGGAATACCAAAACAGTTCATGGCGCGAACGTTACTTGGCCATGGACAACCCCTATTCATTGGTGGGCTCCCTCAGCGCCCAAATGCCTTCGTCGTTTGGCAGCCTGGCGAGTCGTCTGGTGGCAGCCATTACCACCTTTCCGCGCACCATTGCCAACTTTGTCAGCGGGCAATTAAATGGCGGCCTGCTACTGAGTCTGTTCGGCGGTAAGCAGCAGCAAATGGCCTACGCGGCAACTGGGGTGGATTTCCAAAAGGACGCCAATTTCTTCGGCGTTCAACAGTGGGGTTGGACCCAGGCCGAGATGAGCACCGTCGAATCCGATCCAAGCTACAGCCTGGAGAATAATGCCGTCTGGGTCGAGCAGTATGATCAGCAGCACCCCGGTTGGTCGGATGACTTGCAGAAGTGCTACGACCCCACCAAGCTGCTTGTGCAGTTGCCCGGTAGTTGCAGCGCCGACAGGCTAGGCAAAGAGGACGCCTTGCGCTGGCGCTTGTACAAGGTACACTCCTTTATCATTGACGATATGAGCCAAAGCGTAGGACAAGACAATGGCCTATAAGGGCTGGCTGAAGCATGCCACGCGTCTGCTGTGCCTGGTAATGGCCCTCATGCTACTGAGCACCGGCCTCGTCAAAGCCGAAACCACCAAGGAATATGAAGTCCATGACTTCGGCTTCTTTTCGAAAGACCGCGGTGTCTGCGGTTCAGCGGTTGGCGCCGGTAGCACCACCAATACAGGCATTAACGGTTCTGGCGGTAGCTGGAACAGCGGGTTGCAACCACCATACATACTCGAACAATTCGCCATCGAGACCCTTAAGGACGTCGCCCAGAAGCGGAGCGTGCCCGTCAGCTCTGCCGTTACCCAGGAACACGTCACCGGTCTGGTCGCCTTTATGTTCGGTGAAGGCGGCGACATCAATAACGACGATCTATTCAACCCCCTGAATACCGGTCTCAACGCACCAGAGCTACTGGCCAGCGCCAATGCCGCCAATGGCGTGCAGTCATTTAAATCATTCGACGCGGGCGTTGAAGCGACAGCCCGCACCCTCGTCGGCTCTAACCAGTCCCGGTTGGCCGATGCCCTGATTGATCCTGCTACTACCGCTGATCAATTCATGTACGCTCTAACCTATTATCAGAACTACGCAGGTAATCAGTTCTGGGCGGCAGCTTCTGAACCTCCCAACCAAGATAGCTACTATCAGCAACGTCTGCAATTAATCCAGCAGGTTCGCAGCAACTACGCCGACATTGCCAGCCTGGTGCTTGGTACGCCCGCTAAAGAGCAGGTTGATGGTACCCGTGACGCCAGCAAGCTGCAGTTCAGCGGTGGTGGCACGGGCGGCGGTAGCGGCTCAACAACCGGCAATAACTCCTGTGCCTGTTCATCCACCGGGGCTACGGCGCCGGCCGCAACCAACGTTATTGCGCTCGATCCCGGGCACTCGCCTAACACTGATAAGGCCGCCCGCGATGTCACGACCGGGCTATACAATTACGACTATGAAAATGACCCCGAGATGGCCGATGCCTTCAC
>CAYUNY010000099.1:0-2673 GCA_964446315.1 uncultured Candidatus Saccharibacteria bacterium | reverse complement strand
CCGCTACACCGTAGCAATTTCAGGCTTGTAAATTTTGCTGACGGGCGTATAGTCCGAATTATCAACTAATGGAGGGTTCCATATGAACTGGGATATCAACGTAGCAGCCGGACTGGTAGCCGGCGTGGTGGCCATGGTGCCGGGGGCGGTCATTTACGACCCGCACGTGCTCGGTAAGCAGTGGATGAAAGAAACCGGCCACAAAATGGGCGAGGGCGGCAGTCCGGCGGCCGCCGTCAGTAAAATGTTCGTGGTGTCGCTAATAAATGGCCTGATCGCGTCTGTAGCCGTCAAATTGGCCGGCGCCCAGACCGTCATGGACGCTTTCGATGTCGTCATGGTGCTGACCTGGTTCTGGTTGTCGGCCAGCCTGATGCTGGTCTTCTTCGAGGGCCGTAGCTGGAAATGGTTTCAAATTAGCGCTCTCAGCCATGTCCTGACCGGCGCCGTCATCGGCGTGGTGCTTGGCCTGTTCCTATAGACCCGTGATATACTCGGGCGATATGCGCCAGCGCAAAGGTACCCAACTTAACTGTTTCTCGCCGCCGGTGATGATTGCCACCATGGTGATCGAAGTGTCGTTGGCGATATATACGGTTTGGCGGTATAAACTGGATGTTTTCACCCGCCTGGTCGTTATTACGCTGTTGGCGCTGGCCGGCTTCCAATTGGCCGAATACTTTGTTTGCACCGGCGCCGTCGGCCACGCGGCTTTCTGGTCGCGCATGGGCTTCGTGGCCATCACGGCCTTGCCGCCGCTGGGCATCCACTTACTGCATCGCCTGGCCGATAAACCCGCCCGGAAGCTGATTGTTTTCGGTTACGTGACAATGGCGGCTTTCATGGCTTATTTCACCATC
Organism: uncultured Candidatus Saccharibacteria bacterium; assembly: GCA_964446315.1. Lineage (GTDB taxonomy): Bacteria > Patescibacteriota > Saccharimonadia > Saccharimonadales > UBA4665 > UBA5150. The sequence goes on along the minus strand of CAYUNY010000099.1, from coordinate 1,813 downwards.
TATAGCAACGCCTTCACGGGCCACCAATGCACCGGTAACTACGTTATCTTCCAACTGCACCTGGGAACAGGCGGAGCTTACGGCGTCTATTACTACGGGTGGCTATTAACGGGGCTGGGACTGGGCGCACACTGGGCTAACCAGCTTATGGCGAAGGGGCAAAAAGCCCTCCAACAGCTACAAACCGTACGGGCTCTGATGGTCGGCTGGCTGATCTTCCTGGTGCCGACCGCCCTGGCTAACACCTTCAGCCCGGCCAGCCGGCGAGCTATTCCAAGCGTCATGTGCGGTTTCGCGGTGCTTTTCGCCCTGATTCTGGCGCTTTACATCTTGCCGCGTACCGGCAACCCCAAGCCCAACAAGGCTTGACACGTCAACACATAACAGATATGATGTCAATGGTATCTAAGAAGTAAGTCTGTTTGTCAAAGACTTGACAAAGTGGCCTAACCGCTTATGATAATAAGGTGATCGTGCGTCGCTTGCGGCGCGTAAAACAAAAAGACCAAAATCTAAATGTATACCCGCCGCCGGGTGGGCGCGCACGATTTTAAGGAAACACCATGATTAAGTATTATTTCAAGAGCCTTCGCGGCCAAGACGTCAAAGAAGTCGAGGAAGTTAAACCCGGCACTTGGGTTCACGCCGAGTCGCCGACCGACGTCGAAGTCGCCGAGCTGGTCAAGCGCTTTAACCTCGAAGAAGGCCACCTGCTAGATGCCCTCGACGAAGACGAGGTGCCTCGTCTGGAAAGAGAAGGCGAGCAAACCTATATTTTCGTGCGTTATGCCTACAAGGCTTCATCCGGCGAAATGGATACCGCCCCACTGCTGATTATCTTTACCAAGGATTATGTGATCACCGTTTCACCGGTGCACTTGCCGGCGGTGGACGCCCTGCTGACCGGCCGCATTGCCTTCGCGACCACCCAGCGCGCCAAGCTCACCCTGCTTATCCTCAGCAACATCAGCGACCAATACGACACCTTTATCAACCAAACCAGCCGAAAAATTAAAACCATCCGCGCCCGGCTGCGCGGCCAAGGGCTGACCAACCAAGACCTGATTGACTTCGTGACCCTCGAAGACGAACTAAACGAATTCCTGGCCTCGCTGTTGCCGACCAATGCCACCTTGCGCCGCTTGCTGGTGGGCCGCCACATACCGCTGTTTGACGAAGACCAGGACATCGTCGAGGATCTTTTACTAAGTAACGAGCAGTCCATCGAGGCCAGCCGTTCTAACCTGCGATCTATCAGTAACATCCGCGACGCTTACTCGGCCATCAGTAGCAACAACCTGAACCAGACCATTACCGTGCTGACCCTGGCGACGATTCTTATCGCCCTGCCCAATGTTTTCTTCGGTATGTACGGCATGAACGTCAGCCTGCCGTACCAGCACGCCAGTTGGGCCTTCCCGGCCATCGTAGCCTTCAACCTCCTGCTGATCATCACGATCGTGGTCGTGGCCCGCAAAAAACGCGTCGTATAGTAGAATATTAGAAGTCTAAGGGGATATAGCTCAGTTGGCTAGAGCGCTTGTATGGCATACAAGAGGTCCGGGGTTCGAGTCCCCGTATCTCCACCAAATTATAAAGGAATTCGATATGACAGAAGCCGAGATCATAACTTTTCTCGAAAACATGAATCGGAAGCTGGACCTAATGCTCGCAACTTTGGAAGAACTTGGTTTGACAAAGACTTCTAAGCCTGCGAAACTTGGCTCATGATAAGCGTTAAGAAGAACTTTCTCCTCTTGGAGGTCCTCATTACCCGCTAGCGGGCGCTTTTTCGTTATTGCAAAAACCAAGA
>CAYUNY010000098.1:0-2697 GCA_964446315.1 uncultured Candidatus Saccharibacteria bacterium | reverse complement strand
CCAAGCCCGAAGGACTGTTCGGTGTCGACCTGGCCTATGATCAAAACGGCCTACCCAACCCGACGGAAATCAATATTGGCCGCTTTTTTACGACCCATCAATTTTTCACTGAACTGGGGCTCAACATGCCCTATATTTTCGTGAAACTGGCTTATGGCGAAAAGCTGCCCCCTATTTCCAAGAAACTCAACCCGGCGCCGAACCACATGGTCTGGATCCGCGGCATTGATTTTGAACCGGTCCTGGCTTCAGCCAATGACATCGAAGCCGAGGTTATCAAACTGGAGAAACTGAGACAAGAAGTGAGTAAAAAATGAAGTTTCTGCTGACCGGCGCCTCCGGCTTTTTAGGCACCAAACTGATTGAGCGTTTCAAAACCGAGCACCATGAAGTCCTGCTGTTGGGCCTGAGTCCGGCCGCCGATCAAGCGGCCGCCGATTTCATCACGGCTGATATTACCGACCAAAAACAGCTGGCCGCTATCGCCAAAGACATTGGCCAGCTGGACGCAGTGATTCATCTGGCTGCCGCTGTCCCCAAAAAAGCCGACGAGGACACTGCCACGGTCATGGACACCGTAAACGTCGGCGGTACCATCAACCTATTGGAAGCTTTCGGCGGGCAGACCAGGAACTTTGTCTACGCCAGTACAGCAGAAGTTTACGGGCTGCCTGATACCAAAGACAAACTGGACGAGACGACGCTGCCGGTGCCTCTGACTAACTATGGCGCCTCCAAACTGGCCGGCGAGTTATTCGTCAAAGTCTACGCCCACAAACACCAGCTGCCAGCGTCTATATTGAGGTTTAGCGTACTGTACGGGCCGGGCGATACCATAAACCGGGCCATTCCTAACTTTATTAAGCAGGCCTTGGCGGGCCAACCACTGCAAATTATTGGCGGCGAAGAGTTACGCGATTACGTCCATGTTGAAGACGCCGTGGAGGCCTTGTTCCTGGCGGCCACCAAAGCGCCAGATGGTCTATTTAACATCGGCACGGGGCAGGGCATAAAAGTCAGAGATGCCGCCCAGAAAATCTCAGCGCTGATTAATCCGGCGCTGGCATTCAATGTCCAGCCGGCCGCCAAAAAAGCGGCTGATATTGTCTTTGATACTACTAAGGCCGAGCAAATACTGGGCTTCAAACCAAAGTATATTTTTCCACAAAAACTGGAAGAACAAATTGCATGGCACAAATCCCATTAATCTTTGACCTCGACGGCACGCTGCTGGACACCTCAACCCGACACTTCACGGTGTACGAAACCGTCACGAAGCAATTCAATGGCACCGTGCTGGATAAGGCTGCCTATTGGCAACAGAAACGGCGCAATACGCCATGGCCAGAGATTCTAACCGCCAGCGGCATCGATCCCGGCCAGAGTCAGGCTTTCCTGACAAAATTCATTGCATTGATAGAGCAGATCGACATGCTCAAACTTGATGAATTGTTTCCGTTTAGTCTGCCGTGCCTGGAGCGGCTGTCGGCGTACGAGCTCTACCTTGTCAGTCTGCGCCGCAACGAGGCCAACCTGCTGCAGCAAATTGAATGGCTGGGGCTGGCTCCCCATTTTGCCAGGGTCATCACGGGGCACACCGAAAACGAAGGCTTTGAAATGAAAAAAGAGCTCATCGGCCGGTTGAATGAAAAGAACGCGGTAGTGATTGGCGACACCGAAGCTGACATCAAAGCCGCCCGCTTGCTGGGCCTCAGGTCCATTGCCGTGACGTCCGGCATCCGCGATAATGGTCTTTTAGAGCAAGCCTCCCCCGACCGGCTGGTGGAGTCCGTCAAAGCTATCGATGAGTCGCTCATACAATCACTAATACAGGCAGAGGAGTAAGCGCATGCCCAAGGAAAATCTGGATGAGTATATCGGCGGCTACACTGACTTTAACGGCTGGATGGCCGACAAGCGCTACGCCCATTACAAACAGTATTACACCGGCAAAACGAGCCTGGAACTGGGACCGGCTGAAGGGCAGGGCACGGCTTACTTGTTGGACCACTTCGACAAAGTGGTCTCAGTCGACGGCAGCCAATCTTTTATTGACCGGCTCAACGAGATGTACGGCAAGAATCCGAAATTTAAAGCCGTCTGCTCCTATTTTGAGGACTTAGAACTTGATGAAACGTTTGACACGATTGTGCTGGGCCATATTCTAGAGCATGTCGATAATCCTGGCGAAGTTCTAAAAATTGCCGGGAAATTTTTGTCAGACAAAGGCGTTATCATTGCTGACGTGCCCAATGGCGACTCTCTGCACCGACAACTAGGCGTCAAAATGGGGCTAATAGCCCGCAACACGGAATTGAACGATAGTGATAAATCGGTTGGGCACAAACGAGTCTATACGCCTGATACTTTCCGTGCCGAAGTCGAGCAGGCCGGCTTTAAGATTATCAAGTTCGGCGGGGTGCTCATCAAAATCGTCTCCAATACGCAGATGCAGGAACAGTTTTCTGAGGAGCAATTGAACGCGATGGTGGCCGTCGGTGTCGACAATCCCGAGATTGCCGCCGATATCTTCATCGTCGCCAGCCAGGCTTAGCCGTCTATAATATAAGAGCTCTCAGCGAAAAATAAAGAAGAGGCCACCGATAATAAGGGCGACGCCGACGAACTGGATGGAGTGCAGGTGCTCACCCAGGAAAATGTTGTTGGCAATAATAATAGCCACCACGCTGCCCATAG
>CAYUNY010000097.1:0-2732 GCA_964446315.1 uncultured Candidatus Saccharibacteria bacterium | reverse complement strand
GCTTTGGAATGGTCGTAGCGGAAGGACGATTGAACGGTCACCGTACGAATGCCCGGGAACTCTTGCAGGAAGCGGTCTATATTGTCGGGCGAAAGTCCGCCGCGGAAGAGCAGACTGCCACAGCCGAAGATCGGGTAGACCGGAATGCCGGTTTGTTTCTCGAACTCATAGGCGCGCGATAGCCCGACCTTATTGCCGATAATGCCCGCCAAAAAGCCGGAAGAGAGCGCAGAGTCCGACCCTGCCAGGAAGGTCCTTATATATTCGGGCGGTCGGCCAAAGTGTTGTTTATGGAACTTAACGTAGTCATTCAGCAGGTCGCCGACGGCTAGCTGGCTCTCCACGCTTTCCACTAGCGGTATTAACTCCAGGTAATCGGTGTTGGTGTGGTCGGTGGTGAATTCGCTGGACTTAAAATGAGACAGTTTTTCGAACAGCCGGTGGATGTGCATCAGCTGGTCGGCGCGTTCGGTCATGGGAAGAATCACCTCGAAGAGGGGGCGGCCGTGCAATTTAAGGTCACGGGCGAAGTCCTCACTGCTTAGAATTACGGTCATGGCCTGCAGTAGGTTGTAGCCCTTTTCTTCCCAAATATTGGGAATGCGGAAAGTTAAGAACTTGTCGCGGCCCAGCTGTTCTTTGGCGAAGTAGTCATGGTGATCGCTGAACAGGCGGTCAATAACGGCGGCGTCGGCGTGTTTGCCCTCCCAGTCCCACATGTACTCGCCAACTTCGAGATCTTTGAAGCAGTTTACCGCCTCGCCAATCTCCTGGTAAACACTGACGAAAGGCCGCTTGCGTTCGTCCCAATAGGGGGCCGAGGCGTTGTCAGGATGTTGTGTGGCCATGGTGCCCGGGATTTTTCTCATTTGGCGGCTCCAACGAATTTTTTAATCTGTTCCAGAGCTTTTTTGAGCACCGTCTCATCGGCCACGAATGTCAGGCGGGCAAAACCCGGGGCGCTGAAAGCTTCGCCGGGCACCAACGCCACACCGGTTTCCGTGAGCAACCGTTCGCACCATTCAGCGCTGTCATTAGTCAGTTCTCGCAGATCCAGAAAGACGTAAAAGGCGCCGCCGGGAATATTGTGCTTGATGCCGGCATTTTCCAGGCCCTTAGTAACTATTTCTTTCTGGTCTATCAATGCTTTGAGCGTCGAGGCAGGAGGCTGGTCGTGCCCCTTCATAGCCTCCAGGGCGGCGTATTGGCTGGGCAGTGGCGCGTTGCCGGTAATGTGGCTAAGCAGGCTGGTAGCCGCTGACGCCACAGTCTTGTCAGCAATGAGGTAGCCGATCCGCCAACCCGTCAGCGCCTGGCTCTTGGAAAAGCCGTTGATGATGACCAGTTTATTGAAGCCGGCTTTGGGTGTCGGTTCGAAGTCGTCCTCGAAAACCAAAGTAGCATAAATGTCATCGGAGATGACGTAAATGTCGTCTGTCGTGGCGGCTAGTTCTTTGATCGACGTCTGCGAGAAAACAGCGCCGGTCGGGTTATGCGGAGAGTTAATTATAATGGCCTTGGTTTTGGGAGTTATAGCCGCCTTAATGATCGCCACGTCGAGGTCGTATTCCTCTGTTAGCGGCACTTCGACAACCACACCGCCGACCAACTCGATCAAGTCAATGTAGCTAACCCACGCCGGCACCGGCACGATAACTTCGTCGCCGGGGTTGATTAGCGCCAGCAGGGCGGCATAAATAGCGGGTTTAGCGCCGCCGGTAACGACGACGTTCTCGGGCTTGATCCAATCCAGCCCATAGAAATCAGTAGTATGCTCAGCTATGGCCTGGCGCAATTCGGGCAGGCCGGCAACAGGGGTGTATTTGTTCTTGCTCAACTCTTTGGCTACCGCCGCCTGGATATAATGCGGCGTGTCGGTGGCCAGCTCGCCAGCCGTTAAGTTATAGACAGTCTTACCCTCGGCCGCCATTTGCTTGGCCCGGGCATTGAGTGCCAGCGTGGCGCTCTCTTGCATGGTCGCCATCCGCGACGCCAAAACCTCTTTTGTCATACGGTGCAATTATACGCTATGAAACTTCGCTCGGCAGTGTGACAGTATACAAAGTATAGCTTTAGGTGTTATAATACGTTTAATATATGGCAAAATCGATAATCGAGGTTAAGAACTTAGTTAAGCGCTTTGGCGACCTGACCGCCGTGGACGGCATTGAGTTCGATGTTAAAAAGGGTGAAATTTTCGCCTTTTTAGGCCCCAACGGCGCCGGCAAGAGCACCACCATCAAAATGCTGACTACCATGTTGCGGGCCACGGACGGCAGTCTCAAGCTGGCTGGCCACGACGTTACCCGCGAGCAGTCTGCCGCCCGAAATTCTTTCGGCATTGTCTTCCAGGACCCCAGCCTCGACGAGGAGCTGACGGCTTACGAGAACATGGAACTGCACGCCGTACTGTATAGCGTGCCCAAGTCCGAACGCCCCAAGCGCGTCCAGGAGCTGATGGAACTGGTGGAGCTGTGGGGCCGCAAAGATTCGATGATCAAAACCTTTTCGGGCGGTATGCGCCGCCGGCTGGAAATAGCCCGCGGCCTACTGCACGAACCCAAGATACTGTTCCTCGACGAACCGACCCTGGGCCTCGACACCCAAACCCGCAACCTTATGTGGGCCTATGTTAAAAAACTTAGCAACGAAAAGGGCATGACCATTTTCTTCACCACGCACTACCTGGACGAAGCCGAAGACGTCGCCGAACGCATCGCCATTATCGACCA
>CAYUNY010000096.1:0-2755 GCA_964446315.1 uncultured Candidatus Saccharibacteria bacterium | reverse complement strand
TTCAAAGGTTTTATCGTCTTTGAGCGGTATGGAGTTGATATTGATGTCTTTTTTGTAGACCCGCTTAATGATGCGCAGGGCGTTGTTGATAATGGTCAGGTTGGACAGGCCCAGGAAGTCCATTTTTAGCAGGCCGATGTCTTCTATCGGGCCCATTGAGTACTGGGTGGCAATAACGCCCTTCTGGGCCATTTCGAGTGGTGTGAAGTAGACGATGTCTTCGGGGGCGATCACCACGCCGGCGGCGTGGACGCCGTGCGAGCGGATGGTGCCCTCCAGCTGGATGGCCAGGTCAAAAACCGTTTTGGCGGTTTCGTTGGTCTCGTATTCTTGCTTGAGCTGGCGGTCTTTCTTAATGGAGGTGGCCAGCGGAATGTGGCGGCCTTGTACCGGTGGTGGGATCATCTTGGCCAGGCGGTCGGCCTCGGCATACGGCACCTGCAGGACGCGCGACACGTCGCGGACGGCGTTGCGGGCCGCCATCCGGCCGAAGGTCACGATGTTGGCCACCCGTTCCTTACCGTATTTCTCGACGCAGTATTGGATAACTTCCTCGCGGCGGTTATCCTGGATGTCGACGTCGACGTCGGGCATGCTAATACGGTCCGGATTCAGGAAACGCTCGAAGAGTAAATCGTAGGCCAGCGGGTCGATTTCGGTGATTTTTAGGCCGTACGAAATGATTGAACCGGCGGCACTACCCCGCCCCGGGCCAAAGACAATACCCTGCTTTTTACCCCAGTTAATAAAGTCGGCGATAATCAGGAAGTAGCCGTTAAAGCCCATACGGTTGATAACATCCAGTTCGTAGGTGGCACGCTCCATGACGTGGGCCGGCAGTTTTTTGCGAGCGGCATCCACGGCTAGCGTCTCGGCCTTGTCTTCGGGCACCCCGCCGTAACGCCAGGCCAGGCCCCGGTAAACCAGCTTTTCCAGGTAGGTCTGCTCGTTTTCGCCCTTCGGCACCGGGAATTTAGGAATCAGGATTTTGCCCAGGTCGATCTGCACGTCGCAACGTTCCGCTACTTGTTTGGTGTTGGTAATCAGCTCGGGGTGGTCTTTGCCCCACCGCTTAATAACCTCCAACGGATCGGTGACATGCAATTCAATCTCTTTCAGGCTCATGCGCTTATCGTCGCTCAGGAACGAACCGGTCTGCACGCAGAGCAGTATTTCGTGAGCGTCCTGGTCGGCGTGCTTGAGGTAGTGGGCGTCACACGTTACGACGCCCTGGATATCCAGTTCCTTGCTAATCTTAAATAACTCTTTATTTATAGTCTCTTGCTCCGACCACATGGTGCTGTGCTCGGGGTGGCCGTGATCCTGGAATTCCAGGTAGTAGCGGTCGCCGAAAATGTCTTTGTACCAGGCGGCGATGTCATGGGCCTGGTCGTGCTGGCCCTGGCGCAGGGCTTCGCCGATCTCGCCGCTGGCACAGCCGCTCAGGCAGATCAGCCCCTCATTGTGCTGGGCCAGCAGGTCGCGGTCGATGCGCGGTTTGTAATAAAAGCCTTCCAGGTTGGCGATGGTGGAGAGCGCCATCAGGTTTTGGTAGCCCTCGTGGTTCATGGCCAGCAGGGTGACGTGGTAGTACGGCTTGTCTTTACCCGGGTCTTTATCGTACAAGCTCCGGGCGGCCACGTAGGCCTCCATGCCGATAATCGGCTTGATGCCGCCGGCCCTGGCGGTTTTGTAAAACTCGATGGCGCCGCTAAGTGTACCGTGGTCGGTCATGGCCACGGCCGACATGCCGGCCTCTTTGACGTGTTTTATAAGATCGGGAATCTTCGTCAGGCCGTCCAGCAAGCTGTACTGCGTGTGGTTATGCAGGTGCACGAAATCGCTGGCTTTTAGGGCCGCTTTTTTTGTTGCCAAAATACCCTCAAGAACTTAAGTTATCGCTTAAATTATACCAGAATTACGGACGGTCCGGGCTTATTTCTTGAGGTAGGTTTTGAGATTGGCGAGAGCGTGGTGGGCTTGTTTAACAGCCTTGGCGAGGTCTTCGTCGCTGGCTTCGCCCCGGCGCACGGCGCTAACTACGGCGCCGGCTTTATCTTTCGATGCTTTGGCCTTGTCTACCAGGACTTTCAGCTCTTGCTGGGCCTTGGCACCGGCTTTGGCGCCGGCTTTCTTAGCGTCTTTGGCGGCCTTTTCGAGGTCAACGTGCAGGTTCTTGAGTTCGCTCTCGGCGTTGGCCACGCCCTTGTCGGCGGCTTTTTTGATCTCCTGCCGGGTTTGTTTGCCACTCTTAGGGGCAGTCAGGATACCGGCCAGGTAACCGGCGGCCGCGGCAATGGTACTGCCTATAGCGACTTTTTTAGCGGTTTCTTTGCGACGGTTGCGACTGACAAACATTATTTGCGGCCTTTCTTATTTTGGGTCATTTTAACGATGTTACGGATCAGTTTGAAGATGGCCATGCGGCCCTGGGTGTCTTTAAAAACTTCGGCGGCTTCTTCGACCGAATCAACTACGTTTTCGGCTTTGAGTACTACTCTCTGCACGCTCTTGAGGAGCTTAACGGCTACGGCCACCAGCGCTATGCACATTATGAAAAATATGCTCAAGAGGACGGTTAGGATGATAACTAAGGTTGTGTCTGTTGTGGTCATAAGCCTATTATATAACTATTGTCCAGATTATTGTAACTTACGGCGCAAGTAATCCTTAAGATCGGGTCCGATATCATCGCGCTCAATCGCGAAATCAAATACGGTCTTGAGGTATTCGAGCGGATTGCCGGTGTCGTAAT
>CAYUNY010000095.1:0-2782 GCA_964446315.1 uncultured Candidatus Saccharibacteria bacterium | reverse complement strand
GATCGGTGCCGCTACCGCGCGGCGTGATCGGGATGACCCGGCCCCGCTCCGCCAACTGCCAGCTAAAGCGGCAGGTCTTGCGAACGTCGTTTTCGGTGCGAGGATACACGATCAGCGAGGGAGCCACCTGCAGGATACTGCCGTCGGTGGCAAAGTAGCGCCGGGCGTCTGTGCCGGCCATTACTTCGCCAACTAAATGCTCCTGCAAATAATGCGCCACTTTACTCATCGGTTATTGCTCCCATCGCTTACCCTGATGACACTTCTAACAGATATGATAGCACACCGTTGCTAGGCTCAGCCTCAATGAGAGGTTGCAGGAACAGTAATGCTCTGGTTGGCCGAGGCCGGGGTTAAGTAAGGCGTGTTTATCAGACTGGCTGTGATGCTTACACTTTGGGCTTCGCTACGCTTCTTATCGACACTGGTGGATATGGTAGCCGTACAGTAACCGTTGCCATCGTGGTATTTCTTGTTTTTGACGAACTTGAGCGGTTTATCATAACTGTAGTCTGCGGTCTTGCCGGCCGAGTAGCTATTAGCAATGCGAACGCTACCGCTACAATAGTCGCGAATCAGATTCTTACCAGGGACGAATACATCGACATACCCGGCAACAATGCGCGCGCCTTTTTTGTAAGTAGGCCAAACATAGACCGTGGGCGTGACTGCCTTGATGGGGTCTTCTTTGTCGCTACTGCACTTATGGCCGTTGCTGTACTGTACTTTTTTGGTTACCCCGGGCGTGACGCCGTCGACCGACGGATGCACGAAAGTACACCAGCCGGCATCGATGTCAACGGCGGTTGGCAAAGGGCTGTAAACCTGGTTATGGAGTTGATCCATTTTGGCGTAAAAGACTTCATAGCTGGCTCCCCCAGAAACTTGCGTACACGAGACTATTTTCGGCGCGAAGAAGCCTTTTACTTTAGGGTTTCCGGCCGGTAACGCTATGTCTTTGGTGTAAGAATTGGATCCAAAGCTACTACCGCACTGGTAGCCTTTAGCGGCCGCACCGACTAAACGTACTTTAAACTGGTCAAATTCACCGCCGCCGCTGAAGACCACAAGATAGCCTTTTCTATTAGGTGTGGCGGCGTGGCTGCCGACCAGCATGTATGTGCCGGCAACGCCCACGGCTACCACTACTAACAGCGGTACGACGATGTGCGAAACACCGTGGCTATTGAGCTTCTTAAGTCTTGGTAAAAATTTCATATATATGTTCCTTGTTTTTGTTTTAAGCGTTAGCTATATATGTTTGGATTATAGGGAAGCCGTATCATATGTCAAGCTATTCCTGCACTAGATAATCAAAGGTCGTGTCGGCGGCGGCGGGCGCGGTCAGGCTGATGTCGAAGCCGGTGGCGGTTGGCGTGACGTTATACAATACGGCGTGGTTGGCCGGACTAGCCACCACCACCGGCGGTTTGTCATAGGCTGTGGCAAAATCATGATGAATTGCGGTGTCGCCGGCTTTGACCGTTACGGTGCCGCGGGTATCGTCGTTGCCGATGATATGTCCGTTAATGGTCAGGTTAATGACGGTTGCCAGGCCACTCACCGTGAGGTCGGTCAGGTTGGCCGGTCCACTGACATTTAGGCTAGCGAAACTGCCGGCGCCATTTTGGGCCGGCTGCACCAGGGCCACTTGCGGAGCGTTTCCGCCGGACACGTTGACGAACATCATAACCGTACCGCTGGCGCCGCTGAAAACGGCCAGCGCCTGGCCGATTATCTTTTCGCCGGCCGCCGCTTTTTTGGCGTAACCGGGCGTGCTGGAACTGGTCAAGTAGTCGCCAGGTCCAATGGTCCCGCCCTCGTCAACCACCTTCACCGGCACTCGCCCGGCCAGGGCTATCGGATAACCCGGCCCGCCGGCGCCAAGTGTATAGCCCGGAGCCGTCGATACCACGCCAATCGCCATGCGATCATTGGCGCCACCGCTTTTAACCACGTATTCCGCATTTGCAGAATCAATCGACACTACATCGCCGGCGCTCAGGCTCTGTGCTGAAGGAAAATTCTCGGCTAGATCGTAGAATGGAGCACTACCGCTACTGTCGGCCTGACACTGAGCGAAAGTCACGAGACCTTTATCGACCCTTTCTATCTTGACATGGAAACCGGCACCGCAATCTGCAGCCTGAGCCAACGTAGAACCAGTATGGCCGTTAGCAGAGGTACTCCCGGTGACTGTTAAGTTTGGCACTGAGATGTCGTCACCATTCACCAAGTAGTCGCCGGCAGGCTGATAATCCCCAGCGGGTTGGTAGTCGCCGGCAGGCTGGAACATGTCGTCTATGGCCGTACCGTTCTCGTTAATCGTATTGGCGTCTAGGGTGCCACCGGAGGTTATGTCGCCGTCAATATTGATGCTGGCCATTTGGGGTGCGTCATTGTTGTTTTGGATATACAGACTGTCCAGAGGAGTACCGCCATTTTTTATGGTTCCGGTTACGTCGATATTGCCAGCAAAAGTTGAATCACCCGTGCCGCTGACCGTCAGGTTGCCGCCAACCGTGGCGTCGGCTGTAGTAATAAGTGTGCCGGAGCTAATACTGCCATCTATGTCGATATTGGCTGTTTGTGTGCTTCCGGGAGAGGCCTGGATGAAAAGGTCACTTAAGCGGGTGCCGCCGATTGTTACAGAAGCGGCATCCAGCGTACCTGCCACATTGGTGTCTACGCCCACAGTCAGAGTGCCATTGACTGACATGTCGCCGGTCACGGTCGCCTCGCCGCCTACTGTTATATCACCGTCTATTTGAGCAGCATCGCC
>CAYUNY010000094.1:0-2787 GCA_964446315.1 uncultured Candidatus Saccharibacteria bacterium | reverse complement strand
TAACAGCGCCGCCGTAAGTGCCGCGTTTGGTACGCCGCCAGGGAAATGTCATCTAACTATTGTAGCCGATAGCGGGAGCTAGATTTTGCCGGGCGTCTTATTAGGCTTGGTGACGGGAGCCTTTCTTAGATCAGGCACATCCACCGTGCGGCGTTCCTTGTCGGCGTCGGCCATCCTGCGCAACATGTCGAAGTACTCTTCGAGATTCATGGCACCCTCCTCCGCTCATGGTTAGCGGCTTAATATAATGGTTGCATGTGCGAGCTATGCTGTTGCCAGCATAGTCCGAAATATTTGGTAGTGCTGTCGCATTTCTTACCGACCAATAAGCCGTAGTCGTTATGCTATACTCCGATCATGAACACGCCGCTTAATTGGCAACCTCTTAACTGGCATAAGGCCCACAAGGAGAGCCTGTCGACCGGCGAAAAGGCCGCCGACGCCATGCGCAACGGCATGGGCAGTTGGCCGTTTGTCTTTGCGTTCGTACTATTCCTGGCCGCTTGGGCCGCCGCCAACACCTGGGGGCACTTTAACCACTGGGACAAGTACCCGTTTATTCTGCTTAACCTGTTCCTGTCGATGCTGGCGGCCTTGCAGGGAGCTATTCTTCTTATTGCCGCCAAGCGCATGGACGCTATCAGCGCCGCTATGGCCGAGCACGACTACAAAACCAATGTCCAGGCCAAAAAGGAAGTCGAAGAGCTCATGGCCATCAACAACAAGCAATTGGAACGAATCGAAGAGCTTATCAAGCTAGTGGGCGATAAAAAATAGCTTTCGGCAAGCGTTGTAAGAAAGCTAACAGTCGGCAGGCTTAGACCTGTATAAGCTGTAATCGGGACTTAATGAGGGAGTTTTTTATGCCTGATAACCGAAAAAGCCGATCCGATAGGAAGTATGACGCACGTCACGCTAACTGGTGGCGCGAATACCTTAGCTAGAACTGTCGTCAGGCGGTTCGCGCAAACCGCGCGGCCAAAGCTTGCGAGAGCTGACGACGGAGATTTCCACCGAATAGTAGAGCATTTGGGCCTGTAGGTATATCCAGAAAAGCAGGCCTAGGGCGACAGCGAAGGTGCTGTATAGGGCGCTGAGGCTTTTTAGCTCATGGCGCAATAGGTAGGCGCCGGCACCCTGGAGAATAACCAGGCCGATGGCGGCCGCCAGGGCGCCAACCCGGGTTTCTTTGAGGGTAACGTGTCTTGGCAGGCTGAAATTCAGTAGGAAAGTGAACAGCCAGAAGAGTATGAACAGGTCTACGACTAGCGATACCAGGGCCCAAGCCAGGCCATGCCCGGCGGCCGCCGCGTAACTGGTACTGACCGAAGCCAGCAGAAAGCCTAAGCCGCCGATTATTATTAACCCCAGGCTTTTAAGTTGGGATTTCGGGAAACCATCACGTTTGTCCTTAGGTACGCCCCACATATCCTGGACATCGCGGCGAAAGACGTCGGCCACGCCGCGCGTGCCATAAAGCGTTAGCAATACGCCGGCCAGCAGGACCAAGCCGCTACCGTGCAGGGTGTGCACGTGCGACGACAGCTGTTGGCCCAGCGACGGAAAATAATTGGTCAGGCCGCGCGTAACCGTCGCCTCCAGGTGGGGATGCTTGCCGATCAGGATGTCGGTTACGGTGGTCAGCACTAATAGCAAGGGAAACAGCGACAAGAAGCTGTAGTAGGTCAGCAGGGCGGCTTTGTGGCCAGCATCGTCCTCGCCGTATTTCTTGATAACGGCGTAGCTGAAGGCCGTTAGGTGGTGCCGGCTCTGCCAAGCATCGAGCTTGTCTATAAGGCTTTCCAGCTTCTTCATGGTCCCAGTTTAACCGATTTTGTTAGAAAGTTTACAGCTTCCTTGAAGACATAAGCCTAATAATGAGTTAGCAGTAAAACTAAAAAGGAGTAGTGCCATGTCATACGAAGAAGCCGAAGCATTAATGGAAGAATTCGAAAAGTGGGACGCCAAGCATGCTAAAAAGGACTTTCTCCACCGCATGGAACGCAAGCTCGGGCGCAAGGAGCGCTACGGTCGTTGGTGATCTTCGATCGGTTCTCAGAAGCGAATGCGCCGCATAAGGCTGTCGACCGCGTCTCTCGGCGGTTGCTCAAACGGTAGCCGTTCGGCCAGTAGGTTGAGGATTTTGTCCTCGTCCTCCGGCGCGTAATAGATGGTTATAGGCACCGCGAATCGTTTGAGGGGCATGAATATGATGCTCGAAAAGGCTTTTTCGGGCACGACTGAGAATGACCTGAATTCGCTGTAAGACCAGTGTTTGGTATCTATATTCAGCCCCTGGTGATCCAGCTTGTACTCGAGTTGGCGCGGCTTACTGGCGGCGTAGATGCCCAGAAAGATGGCGCCGACAATCACCACCGCGACCGAAACGGCGTCCCGGCTTATCAGATAAACGAACGCGGCAAGTACCAGTGTTGCCAGCCCGAGTAGGCCGTACCAGCCGGACGATTTTTCGTGAGCCACGAACTCCGAGGCCGTCCAGCTAATGGTGGTCGGGTTTTTGCTGGTTCCAAGGTCGGTTTGCGGGATCGGAATCGGTTTCCCGGTCGCCTCATCAGCCCCTGTCGGAGTGGCTGGTTGGTCGTTCTTTGCCATAAGCGATATTGTACCGCATTTTGAAGCTGACCGATTATGCTGGTACAATTACCTCTGTTACGGAAGGGTGTCCGAGCGGTTTAAGGAACTGGTCTTGAAAACCAGCATGCCGGAAACGGTATCGTGGGTTCGAATCCCACCCCTTCCGCCAAAGTACGTTAAAATAGACTGAAC
>CAYUNY010000093.1:0-2801 GCA_964446315.1 uncultured Candidatus Saccharibacteria bacterium | reverse complement strand
AGTTTAACGGCTTCGGCGACGTCGAGGTCGGTTTTGAGGCCGATGGCCAGGTCGTTGGTGACGTGCTGGCCGCCGACGGGCAGAATGGCGATGTGCTGGACTTCCCCATCTTCGAAAACGATGACGTTGGTGGTGCCGGCGCCGATATCCACCAGGGCCGTGCCGGCTTCTTTTTGCTGGCGGGTCAGAACGGCTTCGGCGGCCGCCAGGCCGGATACGGTGTGGTGGGTGGCGGTTATTTCGGCCTTATCCAGGGCCATATCCAGGTTGCGTAAGTTAGGTGAAGCGGCTGTCACAATGTGGGCGTCAACCTCGAGGCGAACGCCGTGCATACCGACCGGGTCTTTTATGTTGCGCTGGCCGTCCAGGCTGTAGCTTTTGGCGAAGAACTGGATGATCTCGCGGTTCGGCGGCAGATTGACGATGGTGGCCGCTTCTTCGACGCGCAGGCGGTCTTCGTGGGTAATTTCGCGGTTGGCGGCGCTGATGGCGATGACGCCTTCCGAATCCATACCGCTGACGCTACTGCCGTTAACGTTGACGGTGGCCCGCTTAATAGACATGCCTGAGATGCGCTCGGCCTCGGTAACGGCGTGCACGATGGCGTCGGCGACTTCATCTATATGAACCACGGCGCCACGGCGCATGCCCTGGTTGGGCGCCTGGCCGTGACCGATAATCGAAGGGGCGTTACTGCCGTTGGGGTCAAAGGTGCCGACCACGCAACGCACCATGCTGGTGCCGATATCTAGGCCTACAAAATGTTCGGGTTTCATCTGGCCTTCAGTATACCGCTATAGCTTCACCTAGGGCAAGGTCAGGATTTCAGCACCGTCGGCCGTGACCAGGACAGTGTGCTCGAAGTGGGCCGACCAGGAGCCGTCCCTTGTCAGCACCGTCCAGCCGTCGGCGGCAATATAGACTTTATCGGTGCCCAGCGTGACCATCGGTTCAATGGCGATAGTCATGTTCTTATCCAGCCATGGGCCGGTATTAGGCCGCCCATAATTGGGAATGTTGGGGTCTTCGTGCACCTGGTGGCCGACGCCGTGGCCGACCAGGTCGCGGACAATGCCGTAACGGCGGTGTTTTAGCGATTCCTCGACGGCGGAGCCGATATCGCCGGTGCGCACGCGGTCGTGGACGGCGGCGATGCCGATGGCCAGGGCGTTTTCGGTGTCTTCCAGCAATTGAATGTGACCGCGTGTTTTAGGGCGGCCGGCGATGACGCTGATGGCGGCGTCGGTGATCATGCCCTTCCAGAGCACGCCAAAGTCCAGCCCGACAATATCGCCTTCTTCAATAATATGGTCGGCCCGGGGAATGCCGTGGACGACTTCCTCATTAACAGATACGCAAAGCGCCGCCGGGAAGCCCTGGTAGCCCTTAAAAGCCGGTTCGCCGCCCAGTTTTTTGAGTTCTTCTACGGCGATGTCGTCGAGGTCTTTGGTGCTCATGCCGGGTTTAAGCTCGGCCCGTAAAACTTCTAAAACCGTGGCCAGCATGCGGCCGCCTTCGCGCATGGCGGTGATTTGGCGGGCAGTTTTAACGCGCGTAACCATTATTGATCCAGGTTTTTGACGATGTCGGCGTTGACTTCTTCCGGCGTGCGCTCGGCATCGATGTCGATGACTTTAATGCCGTTCTGCTTCAGCCAATCGAGTAGTGGCTTGGTGGATTTTTCATACTCGTCGAAGCGTTTTTCGATGGCGCTGTCTTTATCATCTATGCGGGCCCGGCCCATCAGGCGTTCTTTAACGGCTGAGCGGGAAGCCGTTAGGTGAATGGCGGTGTCGAGCTTGAAGCGGCCGGCCTTAACCTGGCCCATCAGCCATTCGGCCTGGGTGATACTGCGTGGAAAGCCATCCATTAAGACCTGCTCGGCGTCGGGCAGGCTGTTAAGGACCTGCTCGACGATTTTAATAATCGCCTGGTCGGGCAATAACTCGCCAGCCAGCATGCGCTCGCGCTGTTCACCGGTAACGTACATTCGCAGTACCTCGCCCATCGATAACAGGTGGTAACCGCGGGCGTCGGCCAGCATTTTGCCCTGGGTGCCCTTGCCTGAACCGGCGATGCCCATTAATAGGATCATGTCAGCTTTTCCTTGACCAGGCGGGCAATCACCGCGCCGTCGGCGGTGGCGCCGGCCTTAGCCCGGACCTGGCCGATCACCTGGCCCATGGCCTGCGTGCCGCTGACGCCGGTTTGCGAGATAACTTCGTCTATAAGCTTGTTCAATTCGTCTTCGTCCATCTGCTCGGGCAAGTAAGCCTCGATAATGGCCTTCTCGGCCAGCTCGGCGTCGGCCTTCTCTTGGTTACCACCTTGTTTATAAAGATCGGCGCTTTCCTGCCGCTGTTTGGCCTGCTTGACCAGCACCTGGATGACTTCGTCGTCGCTTAAGCCCGAGTCCCGCTTGCCCTCGGCCACCTTAACGTTCAGCAAAGTGGCCTTTAAGCCACGCAAGGTAGTGGCCTTGACTTTGTCGCCGCCCAGTAAGGCAGCCTTAATCTCCTGTTCGAGCCGCTCTTCTAACATGGGTATGTCTCCTGTTTAGCGCAGGCCGAGCTTGATTTTCTTAAGCTTCACGGCTTTGCGCTGTTGGCGGATAATCGCCTTGCGACGCCGTTCGGTTTTGCTAATATCTTTCTGAAAAAACTGGTTTTGCTTAACCACGGCAATAGCGCCCGACTGCTGGACCTTGCGGTTAAAGCGCCTCAGCAGGTTCTCGGTCGACTCTTTAGAATCTTTGCGGGTTACTTGTATCATCGGGAATTATTGTACACAACAGGGGTTAT
>CAYUNY010000092.1:0-2930 GCA_964446315.1 uncultured Candidatus Saccharibacteria bacterium | reverse complement strand
CATAACAGATTATCACGAAGCAACTACCTCTGTCAACCTGTTGCAAATTCTACACACTATTTGGAAGCTTTGCGGTATGCAGTGGCACGTCCACGAAGTTCAGGTATCCTTTCAATCTCTCCCCGCTCTATTAATCTTTCAAACACCCGCTTGACCTTATTCTCTGAGCCGATAAAGGTTATTTCGCGCGCCTTAGAATTGTTAATCGTGTCATGGTTGATTAGGTATTCCAGTACGAGCTCTTCAGGTGGAGCTATCGGTTCATGACGTAATGTAACCATTACGCTATTTTCTTTTTCAATGATGATAGGCTCCTTAAGCTCTATGAGGCGCATGGCTTGATAGGCAGTATTTAGGCCTTCGCCCACATCTTTATTGGGGGCATCAGGATACTTATTAAGTAGCCGAACAATAGTGCCGTTACGAGCATAACGTTCGTCTAAAATATTACTTACAGTTATATGAGCCGGCAAACGGCCCGGGCTTTCAACCTCTATCCTGTTTTCAAAAATGCGTATATGAATATCGTCAGTTATCCCGTAGTCCCTGTGTAGGACGGCATTAGCTAGAATTTCATGCAATGCCTCGCGTGGATACTTTGCTTTCTCTAGACCCTGAGGTCCCATCACATTAAGCTCTTCAATTATTTTTACGGTTTTTGCTACTGATTCTTTTATCTGCGAATAGGCATGGCCCTCTATCGTGAAAGGATCGAAAACAAGTGTCTCCCGTGTTCCTTCAGGCTCACTAGTCGCATATCTATATATCTTGACTCCACAGCGCTTGGGTAAAACTGCTTGTGGTTCATCGGCGAAAAGAATAATACCAGCCACAGTTGGCTTATTGTCTCGGATTACCAGTTGTTTTTTTAGCCATGATTCTGGTTCGGCAGTGGGTATTACTTCAATCATAAATTCAACAGTTGCTAAGGAGTCGGAGATAATTGCTGTTGGTACCGTTATGGTTTCATTTTCAAAACTAGTTATACCTTTATTGCGTTCAAGCCGCTGCATTTGCTCGTGCGTTTGCTGAGGTAAGCTTTGCGGCCCGCGTCGTAGATACGCTATTCCGTCGCTGGCTTTTTTAACCGTAGCGGTTTTAGGGGACGTAACTTGAAGAACATACCCGCGGTGACCCTCACTTTGCAAAAAGATATATGAATATTCTCCAAGCGGGAAAAATTCTTCTAATGTCTGAATGTGACTATTTGCGTCCTCTTGAGTTGCAAATCCTTCCCAGAGTCTTTCTTTCGTTCGCGTGTTTTCGGAAATGCCCACATAGAGCTCACCACCGTCTGCATTAGAGAAAGCCGACAGTAGTTTCGTAAGCTTAGCCGGACGAACTTCCTTGGCCTTAAGGTCCATAAACTGACTCTCCTCACTCGCGAGCAATTTTTCAGCTTGCTTGTCAGAGAGTCGGCTTACTTCGATACTCATTGTCACATCTTGATTTCGACGTCACAACCGGCCGGTAAGGACAGGTTCATGAGCGAGTCGATGGTTTTGGGCGTCGGTTCGAACACGTCGATCAGGCGTTTGTGGACGCGCATCTCGAATTGCTCGCGGCCTTTTTTGTAGACGTGCGGGCTTTTGACGACGGTGTAGGTGCTGCGGCGGGTCGGCAGCGGGATCGGGCCGGCCAAACTGGCGCCGGTGCGCAACGCCGTGTCGATGATCTGCTTGGCGGCTTGGTCGATTACTTTGTGGTCATAGGCCTTCAGACGGATACGGATCCGCTGCTTGCCGTCTGGTGCTTTGGCATCTGCCATAACTAAAAACTCCTCTTGTCCCTGTGTGCCGTAACCTCTTCCGGAGTGATGAGTGACCGGACGAGTTCTCGGCACGATTATTTGTACGTCGTATTCTACAACAATAACTTCTTAGAGTAAAGAAAAGGCTCCGGATGACCGGAGCCTACTTGCGACTCGCAACTAGCTGACTAGTAACTAATTACTTGACGATTTTGGTGACGACGCCGGCACCTACGGTGCGGCCGCCTTCACGGATGGCGAAACGTAGGCCCTGCTCCATCGCGATAGGTGCCAGCAGCTTGACCTTAAATGTAATCGTGTCGCCGGGCATGACCATTTCCTTGTCGGCCGGCAGCTCAACTTCACCCGTAACGTCGGTGGTGCGGAAGTAGAACTGTGGCTTGTAACCCTTGAAGAACGGTGTGTGTCGGCCGCCTTCTTCCTTGGTCAGGATGTAGACCTCACTGTCAAACTCGGTGTGCGGGGTGATAGTGCCCGGCTTGGCCAAAACCTGGCCGCGCTCAATGTCGTCGCGCTCAATGCCGCGCAGCAGTACACCGGCGTTGTCACCGGCTTGGCCCTGGTCGAGGGATTTCTTGAACGCTTCGATGCCGGTTACGACCGACTTAGTGGTAGGGCGGATGCCGACGATCTCGACTTCGTCGTTGACTTTCACGATGCCGGCTTCGATACGGCCGGTGGCCACGGTGCCACGGCCCTTAATGGAGAAAACGTCTTCGATGGGCATGATGAACGGTTTGTCGAGCTCACGCTTCGGCTCCGGAATGAAGTCGTCGAGCGCTTTGACCAGGTCCATGATGGCCTGCTCGGAGTCGGCGTCGCCTTCGAGAGCTTTGGTGGCGGAGCCGCGGATGATCGGCGCGTCCTTGTCGTAGTCGTTCTTCTCGAGCAATTCGCGGATCTCTTCTTCAACCAAGTCAACGAGGTCGGGGTCGGCCAGGTCCATCTTGTTCAGGAAGACAACGATCTTCGGCACACCGACCTGGCGGGCCAGTAGCACGTGCTCACGAGTCTGCGGCAGCGGGCCATCATTGGCACCGACCACCAAAATGGCGCCGTCGATCTGCGCGGCACCAGTGATCATGTTCTTGACGTAGTCGGCGTGGCCCGGCATGTCGACGTGGGCGTAGTGGCGCTTTTCGCTCTCGTATTCCTGGTG
>CAYUNY010000091.1:0-2947 GCA_964446315.1 uncultured Candidatus Saccharibacteria bacterium | reverse complement strand
CCTTCTTCTTCGTAGGCGTCCAGGTAGACGATTTCATCGGTAACTTTGGCTTTAACGGGCCATGTTGCCTTGGCTTTGACTTTAGCCAGGCGGGCGGCCATCGGGGCGGTGATTTTGGTGCCGGCTTTGACCAGGACTTTACCCTTGTCGTCGAGCAGGTCTTCGGCAGAGATGTGGCCGGCCGCGGCTTTGGCGGTAACGGCGTTGATGACCTTACGATAAGGCGTTTCAACAAAGCCGTAATCGTTAACGCGGGCGTAATTGGCCAGGTTCAGCACCAGGCCGATGTTGGCGCCCTCAGGCGTTTCCACGGCGCAAATACGCCCATAATGCGTTTCGTGGGCGTCGCGGACTTCAAAACCGGCGCGTTCGCGGCTCAGGCCGCCGGGACCCATCGAACTCAGGCGGCGCTTGTGGGCCAACTCGCTCAAAGGATTAATCTGGTCCATGAACTGGCTTAACTGGGAGCTGGCGAAGAATTCGCGAACGGCGGCCACTATAGGTCGGGCGTTAATCAGCTGGCCGGGGGTTACGGTCTCGATTTCGCTCATGCTCATACGGTCTTTAGTATTACGCTCCATGCGCAGGAGGCCGATGCGGAACTGGCGTTGTACCAGCTCGCCGACCAGCTTGACGCGGCGGTTGGCCAGCGAATCGATGTCGTCGGCCGGTTCCTGGGTATTATTAAGACGGATCAGCTCAGCGATAATCGCCTCGATATCTTCGAGGCGCATGACACGGTTTTCTATGGTGTTGGTCACCTTCAGGTCGAGGCGCTTGTTAATCTTATAGCGGCCGACTCGACTGAAGTCGAAGCGCTTGTAGTTGTAGAACATGTTCTCTATAAGAGATTTCGCGTTGTCGACGGTAGCCAGGTCGCCAGGGCGCAGGCGGCGGTAAACTTCGATCAGGGCGTCGTTTTGGCCCTTTGTGGGGTCTTTTTCGAGAGTGGCGTCTAAATAAGACTTCTCACCGGTATCGACGTGTTTGAAGGCTTCGCGCATGCGGGTTTCGGTAACGCCTAGGGCTCTGAGCAAGGTGGTGACGGCAATTTTGCGCTTGCGGTCGATCTTTACATATAAAGCGCCGTTGGCGGCGGTTTCGAACTCCAACCAGGCACCACGACCGGGTATAACCTTGGCGCCGTACAGGCTGGTGGCACCGTGCGGTTCGGCCGTAAAGAAAACGCCAGCTGATCGGATCAGCTGGCTGACAACCACGCGCTCGGCGCCGTTAATCACGAACGTGCCGCGGCTGGTCATCCAGGGGTAATCACCGAGGTAGATTTCCTGTTCCTTAACTTCGCCGGTAACCTTGTTGGTCAGCTCGACGTTAGCCATCAGGGGGGCTTCGTAGCTAACGTTGTTTTCGCGGGCGACGGCTTCGGTCAGCTTGGCGTCGCCAAAGCGATAATCCTTAAAGCGTAGTGATAATTTGCCGCCGGTATAATCGTCGATCGGGCTGATTTCGTCCAGCAGTTCGGTCAGTCCCTCTTCGACAAACCATTGGAAAGAACGGTTCTGGTGGTCTACCAAATTTGGTAGTTCCAGCGCGTCCTCGTCTGTCTTTGTAAAAAATACTCGTTGTGATTTTGTGCTCTTAAGTGTCGGTGCTTTAGCCATGCGCAATACTATCCCCTGCTTAGACATTTATGATTTTTATAAACCAGCAAGCCGCTTGGTTAATGTTAGGTGATTTTTACTGTTTTTTGGATTCGGCCGAAGATCCTAAGCCAGGGGTTTTGAGCTTGCAATAAATCATAAGCGCCCTGAGCTTACACTACTTCTTGCATACTATTGTGAGGCAAGACCGGAATAATGTCAACTAGAGCTTTTAGGCGGCGTGGTGATGACGGCGTCGATCAGGCCGTACTTCTTGGCTTCTTCGGCGGTCAGCCACTTGTCGCGCTCTAGGTCTTCGTGGATCTTTTCGGGCTTCTGGCCGGTGTTTTTTGCCATGATCTCTTCGAGTAGTTTCTTAATACGCAAGCTCTCGCGCAGGTCAATTTCCTGGTCGGTAACCTTGCCGCGAGTGCCGCTGGACGGCTGGTGCATCATGGCGGTGGCGTTGGGTAACATAAACCGCTTGCCCTTGGCGCCACTGCTTAATAGAAAGGCGGCCGCCGAGGCCTGCACGCCGATACCGACGGTCTGGATGTCGTTGGTGACGTATTGCATGGTGTCGTAAATAGCCAGGGCGTCGTAAACACTGCCGCCGGGGCTGTTTATATAAAAGAAAATGTCCTTCTTGGCGTCTTCGGCCTGTAAGAACAATAGCTGGGCGACAACAATGTTGGCGCTGGCCTCGTTAACGTCGCTACCGAGGAAGATAATACGGTCTTTTAATAAACGGCTGTAGATGTCGTAGGCTCGCTCGTAGCGGCCTTCCTGTTCGATAACTGTGGGAATCAATACGCTCATACGAACATTGTAGGAAATTAGCACTCGCGAGTCAAGAGTGCCAAATATCAGTCAGGGGATTCAATAAGCCCATCAATGAACTTATCGGCTCGCTCGACCATGGCCTGCAGTTCTTCCCGAGTCGTTCGGTTATCAAGAACCGGTAATTGCTCGCCTTTAGCCGCATTCTTCCTGACGAAACGCCAAATACCCAGCAGTACCATGGTGCCTTGCTGGGGGTTAAGCGGCACGCCTGCTTCAACGCCCGAGGTCTGGGTAATCTCCCAGGAGTTAATTTCGCGCAGAGCATGGCCCACCAGCGCCAAGCCCCGGTCTGTTACCGGAACAACCGTCGGCGGCCAGTGGTCGCCTTCAAAGCGCATCATGTCAGGATTACCCGGCATATTTACGAAGTATCTCTAGGGTTTTTTCGGTCATCATGCGGGAATGGATGTCGCGGCGGCTCTCAGGCTTGTCGAGCTCGGCCTGCATAACCACGTCGGGGTACTGGCCCTTCAGCAATTGCATGCGAATTTCCAGTTCTTCGG
>CAYUNY010000090.1:0-2998 GCA_964446315.1 uncultured Candidatus Saccharibacteria bacterium | reverse complement strand
TTTTTTACTACCACTTTTATAGTAGTGGTTTTATTATGTTTTACAAGTTGGGTGAGTAGATTCTAAGGTGTCAGACGGTTGATGTCGCGCGGGAAGAGGGTGGCTTCTTTGACGTTGTTGAGGCCCAGCAGCTTTTCGGTCAGACGCTCCAGGCCCAGGCCAAAGCCACCGTGCTCCGGCAACCCGTACTGGAAAGCTTGCAGATAATATTTGTAGCCGGGATGTTTGGGATCGTGGCCGGCCTTTTTCATTTGGCCTACAAGTACATCGTGACGGTGCTCGCGCATCGGCACGGTCGCGATTTCGACGCCGCGGAACAATAGGTCTGAACGGTCGGCGACTTTAGGATTGTCGAAGTTTACGCGGTGATAGAATTTCATGCTGCTGATCGGCCATTCGGTGATGAAAACAGCTTCGCTGCCCAATTTCTTCTTGGCATAGTCGCAGATCCAGCGCTCTTCGTCGGGGCGCAGGTCATCCTCGCCGACCGTATTTTGGCCGGTCTCTTTGCTATAGAGTTCATGGACCTCAGCCATCGGAATCGACGGAACCGGATGTTTGAGTTCCGGCTTGGCGGCATTCCACATTTTGAGTTCAGTGGCACAGTCTTTCCAGACTTTATCGACGACGTGCTGCAATAGCCGGCCGGTAAACTCGCGCAGTTCGTCAAATGTTACGAAGCCCATCTCGGCATCAACCGTGATGTACTCCGTCATATGGCGAGTGGTGGCGCTAGGTTCGGCCCGGTAGGTCGGGTTGGTTTCAAACACCCGCTCAAAGACGCCAACCATAATTTGTTTATAAAACTGAGCCGACTGGGCTAGGGTTGCTTCTTTGCCAAAATAATCGAGCTTGAAGACCTCGGCGCCGCCCTCGGTCGCCTCGGCCAGCAACTTGGGCGTGTTCATCTCGGTGAATTCGTTTTGGATAAAGTATTCGCGGATGGCCTCCAGGACTTTGGCCTGGATTTTGAAGATGGCTTGTTCGCGCAGGTTACGCAGACCGATTACGCGATTTTCGAAAAGTGTGTCGAGATTGTCGGGTTTATGATCAAGTGGTTTGTCGATCTCAACTGGCGGAGTGTCTTCCACCCGCACCAGCACTTCGATATGCGGGCTGTGCAGCTCGGCACTGCCTGGGGCGCGTGGTTCGTCCTTGGCTGTGCCTTCAACGCTCAGCACCGTGCCGATTTGCAGACCGCGCAATTTCTCGACTTCGTCTTTGTCCTCCACCACAACTTGCACCAGGCCGCTGCGGTCGCGAACGTTAATAAACGTCAGACCGCCCAGCAGGCGCTTTTTGTGCAGCCAACCTTGAATAACGACTTTTTTACCGACGTGGTCTTTGACGTCCCGGGCAAGAGTTCTCATCTGGACCATTCTATCATCTTATCTTCGACGATGGCAGGGCCGGCCGGGCATTGGCAAAAAACCAAATGACAAAAAATTCAAGGCCGATAAGCCCCAGGCTTATAAAAGTAAATACGATAGCCACCATGATTCCCTCTCTTGCGACTGCCAAAAAAGCCAACCAACCGCCGACCACTAAGATAGCCTTAGCAACCCCTTCAATTTTATAAAACGGCCACTTTTTATGTAACCCGGTAAGGGCATAGAAAAGTTCAAATAATATATTGACCAAGGCGAAGATAATAGCCAGCGCCCGGGCCACATCATAGCCATTCAAGACGGCTTCACCTGGCTTACCGGCTAAGAAGGCCAGCATACTGGCGACCTTTTGGTTTACATCGTAGTTGGTCACAGTCATCAGAAATACAAAAATCCACGGAATGAAAACGAGCGTATAGGTTGGCAAAGTAATAAAACGGTACACCAGACGCTTGATTACTTGTCTGAGAATAGCCGCTGTCATGCCTTATCTTCTGCTTGGACCTCGGGTTCTTTTTCGGCTTCAACCGGTTCTTCGTGATTATCATGTTCGGTCTTAGCAGCCCGTTCAGCCACGGCACGTAGGTCCTCGTAGTGATCAAACTCGTCCATAATCGGCTGCCCGACAATCTGCTCCATAACATCTTCCAGACCAATCACACCAACAAATTCCTCAAAGCTGTTGACGACAATAAACAGGTGCTGGTGCGTTTTGATAATAGCTTGCAGGGCATCCTGGAGTGACTGCTCCTCATGCACGTACATGGTTTTCTTTTTCATGACGTCCTTGACCTTACCTTCGGCTTTGAGCCCGACCAGGTCGCGCAAATAGAGCGCGCCGACAATGTTATCTTTTTTGCCGTCATAGACCGGGAAGCGGGAGTGGCCGGTCTGGTGCAGCTCGTTTATCAGCACTGGACCAACAGTCTCATTGATGTTGACGACTTTGACGACCCGTCTGGGCACCATGACATCGCGAATCAGCTTGTCGCCGAACTGCAAAGCCCGGCGGGCCATTTCAATTTCCGGCTCGCTTATCTTGTTGTCAAACTGGGTGGCCTGGTGGCCCAAAAGCTCTATCAAATCTTCCTTGCGGTACAAGCCGCTATGGAAATGCAGTGGACGGTAGCGCCGCACCAGGTGAGCCAACCAACCGAGAACCGGCTGTAACCGGTTGAGCAGCCAGGCTAACGGCCGGGCTAACCAGCGAGCAATGTAGGCACTGATAACCGTTACCCGGCTGTTGGGTAGCCAGGCAAAGCCAAACCAGACCACCAGCAGGCTGACGACAAAGGCCAGCCACGGAGCCGCTGAGCGTGATAGCACCACAAAGAAACCGGCGGCACTGGCGCCGACCAGGGCCCACAACAACAACCGCAGGCTGGCACCAAAACCGACGGCCCGGTAGAGAGCGGCGGCAAACGGGTCGCCCTCGCGCGCCCGGCGTTTGAGTTCTTTTGGTTTGACGCGGTAGTAGGTGCGTTCCAGTGAGATAGTCAGCAGCGTTAGCATGAGCAAGCCGGCTGTTAAGAGAAGCTCCATGATTCAATGATACCAGCATGCTCATGCTTTGCTGAGGCTGAAATGATATAGTATTTGCTTATGAGTAA
>CAYUNY010000089.1:0-3040 GCA_964446315.1 uncultured Candidatus Saccharibacteria bacterium | reverse complement strand
TTGCGAATTTCCTGCGCTGTCATTGTGTTAATTATAACAGAGGTGCTTTAGCATTGACAAACGAGATCATTAGTTCATTATTAGACTAAATGAAGCCTTTCACTGGAGAACTGAATAGGAATTCAGCTGATGTTCAGCTGGCCTTAGTCCGAAAGGCAGAAATGGTAATGGTTTCGGGCCTAACGGCCGGGTTGGCAGGCGCTATCGGCGGAGCACTCAGTACCGAGTTAGTGCCTGCCGACGTAGCGCTCTCAAAAAGTGTCAACGTGGAAGCATCGTTCAACCTCGGGGGAGAGGGCTTAATCCTTCAGAACAAAAACGATGAGTTAAACTTGCCCAACGCCCCATTATCAACGCATCTGCCCGGCTTTGAAGGGGTGAAATTACGCCTGAAGGACCGCAGTGTTGTCAAAGAAGTTAATCAAGTTATTGATGACCCGCAACACAATAAGCCCGCATCATTCGAACAATTCACTACCCTAGCGGCAAGGCCCGATGCCGCAATAGTACAGCCGGTTAAAGACGCCCTGACAGCCCGGGTTGCCGAAGGAGCGCTCGCGGCTCCATTAGTGCTCATTGCCGGGGCGGTGGCAATCAAAAGGCTACGGCCATTCACAAAGCTGGGCAATATGTTAGGGCGATTTAGCCCTGAAAGAAATTTATCATTACCCAAGGGCGCCGTAGCGGCGCTTGGGACACTAGCGGTCGCCGGCTGTGGCGTAGGCGGCAATGTAATAATTCAGAATATTGACTCCGCAGGCAGTTCCCTGCCCGCGCAAATAGCCAAGCGCTCCCCTTACCTTAAAAATGCCACCATCAAGGGAGATGACATCAAGCGATTGGCAAATCAGATCGTTGGCACGCTGGATGAAGGGCAGTCGGCCTGGCAAAAGATCGACGCGAACTTAGAAGCTAAGTTGGATCAATACGCCTCAAAAGGCGGTTTGTCATATATTGGCAATGACAAGATTGTGTCCGAGCTCAATGAAACCGGAGTGTTGTGTAATCAGCCCTTCCTCACAATTGTCGAGCCGACGTTGCAAAGTCGGCTACAACCCCCTATCACGGAAGACTCTGGCGATAGGTTCACGAGCGGAGATACCTGGGGCTACGAGAGCAAGTGCGAGACCGATCTGCTAAAGCCCATTACAAATGCAAAAAGTATCCTTATCGCCGGAATCGGTAACCACGACGGCGAGCCGCTCAGTACTGACTTGAATCCACGGGATAACTTCACTAAAACGGTCGGCGGGGTAACTTATGTCACCTACCCCGATCCCAGGAGCAACAGGTGGGGCCACCCTAATAAAGCTTTGTCGCAGACAGCCTTGAATAAGCTAATCGGCCAACAGGGTTCTATCCTGGCCGAGAAAGCTTGTGCGATCATGGACAAAACTGGTGTTCCGCCTAACGTGGTTGTGCACACACCCGAGGCAGGCTTTGAAACTGAACTGCGCGGTTGTGCGCAGAGTGTCAGTAGCGGTCACGGAGTCCAGCCCGGCGACGGCAAGAACACCAATCGGCCAACATTAACCAACTATCGGGCAGACAACGGCAACGTTGTGCAACAGCTAATTAATGTCACGGCATCGGGGGCGGCCGACACCTCGTCCTTTTATAACAAACCCGGCCGTGATGGCGCCGTTGTTTTAAAACAGTACTTTCGAACCGGGCATAAGTTTATAAGTGCCACCAGCATTATATTTAAGAAGGATTTGTCGGTTGAGATTCATGAGATGAAAAATCCTGAAGCCATCCCGCCCACTCAGTTTATGAGACAGTTCGTATCGACTAATAGCCCGACCGCCAATATGTTGCGTGTGCCAAACTATAAAGGACCTAACTAAGGATGCCGCCGCCGAGGACGTGGTCGCCGTCATAAATAACGGCTGATTGGCCAGCCGCCAGACCACGCTGTTCGTCTTTTAGGGTCAGTTTATTGCTTTTAATAGTGCAGTTTATTAGCGGGCCACGGTAGCGCAGGCGGGCTTGGTAGGTTTTCTTTTCCTGTGGTTTTTCATTGATCCAGTGAACTTCCCCTAATTCTATTTCTTTTGTCCATAGTTCTTTATCATCCAGGTTGGTAGTGACGTGGACCTCGTTCTTCTTCATGTCTTTACTGGCCACGTAATACGGCAGGCCGCCGCCGACGTTAAGACCGTGACGCTGGCCGATGGTGTAGAAAATGGCGCCATCATGCTCGCCGATAGTTTTGCCTTCTTGGTCAATAATCGGGCCGGGCTTCTGCGGGCCCAGCTCATTCAGCAAGAATTCTTTAATGCCGACCTTTCCCACGAAACAAATGCCCTGGCTATCTTTTTTATCAGCGGTCGCCAGTTTCAATTTCTTGGCCAGGGCGCGGACTTCGGTTTTGTGGTGTTCGCCAATCGGCATCAAGCTTTTTCGCAAAGCCTCTTCGGTTACACGATAAAGGAAGTAGGATTGGTCTTTGCCCTTGTCCAGGCCTGTAAAAAGTTGGCCGTCTTTAACGCGGGCGTAGTGGCCGGTGGCGATCAGGTCGGCGCCGTCTGCCAGGGCGGTTTGTAGGAATAGTTTGAACTTTACTTCCTGGTTGCACATGACGTCAGGATTGGGTGTGCGACCGGCCTGGTACTCGGCCACCATGTAATTAATGACCTTTTGTCGGTATTCTTTCTCGAAATCGTACATTTTGAAGTCTATGCCAAGCTGCACGGCTACCCGCTTGGCGTCTTGGTAATCCTCCTTCCAGGGGCAGACAAAGCCCGGCAGGTCGCGGCTCCAGTTCTTCATGTAAACGCCCGTGACATCGTAGCCCTGCTCTTTTAATAGAGCGGCCGTGACCGACGAGTCGACGCCGCCGGACATTCCGACATAAACTTTTTTTGCCATAGGTTATCTATTTTATCAAACTAAACGTCGAGGAAGACGATAATGCGGTCGGCTTTGACGTGCATAATGCCGCCGGAAATACGGATTTTGCGGTCGTCACCTTCTTTAACGGTGCGGACTACCAGGTCGCCCGGGCTCAACAGCGAAATAAAATTGTGGTGCTTGGGCA
>CAYUNY010000088.1:0-3148 GCA_964446315.1 uncultured Candidatus Saccharibacteria bacterium | reverse complement strand
CTTCCGATCTCTTCGTGAATACGCTGTAGCTCGTCCCAGCCGCGGTCCTTGGCGGCCCGCTTCATGCTTAGCAGGGCGTAGCCCTCGTCCATTTCGGGGTCGATGACGCTGACCGTAATGGCCTGCCCGTCTTCGAGCTTTTGGCCGTAGCCGATCTCGCGGCGCATGACCACGCCAACCCCTCTAGCGCCCAGGTCGATCCAGACTTCGTTCTTTTGCACGGAAGTGACCGTGCCCTCAACCACCTCGCCGGTGGCCAAAGCGTCGACGCTGGTGCCCGCCAGCAGGTCGTCCATAGTTAGTACTTTTGACATGTTTTACATGCCTCCTTCGAATGTATTTCCCCAGCACACCAATTAAATTGATAACTGTAGATTACTTTAATTATATCCGACGGGCGTGATAAACTCAAGATATGTACGTGGGGGTTGACGTTGGCGGCACAAAAACGCTCGTGGCGGTCTTTGACGGTCATGGCGAGATTTTAGAGCAAGCCAGGTTCGCGACCCCTAAAAATTACGACCACTGGTTGCTGGAACTGCGCCACGCGGCGGTC
This sequence comes from uncultured Candidatus Saccharibacteria bacterium, assembly GCA_964446315.1. GTDB lineage: Bacteria > Patescibacteriota > Saccharimonadia > Saccharimonadales > UBA4665 > UBA5150. Next base: position 2,592 of record CAYUNY010000088.1, on the reverse strand, counting down.
CATTTTAAGAATCATGGCTTCAAGGCCGGCGGCGCCGGCCTGCCCGGCCAGATCGATCGCCGCCACGGCCGCGTGCCGCGCCTCGGCAACCTGCCCTGGCAGGACGCCAACGTCCAGCACGACCTGGAGCATATCTTCGATTGCCCGGTGGTGATCGAAAACGACGCCAAAATGGCCGCTTTTTCGGAAGCCCTATTAGTAGGCGAAAACTATTCAAAAGTACTTTACGTAACCATCAGTACGGGGATGGGTATTGCCCTGGTGGCCGACAAAACCATCGATATAAACTTCCCTGACCTCGGCGGAGCGGCCCGTTACATAGAATATAAGGGCAAATCGACCAGCTGGGATGATTTCATCTCCGGCCGGGCCATCGTCGAGCGCTACGGCCAACTCGCCACCGACATTACCGACCGGGATGTCTGGCAAAAAATCAGCCGCGACATGTCCAAAATCTTTATCGAGCTGATTGCCGAGACCGACCCGGACGTTATCGTTATCGGCGGCAGTGTCGGTAGTCACTTTGAAAAGTATGGCGAACTGCTGGCCGCCGAGCTGGAACGCTACAAACTGCCGCTGGTAACCATTCCGCCTCTGCGCAAGGCCCAGCGCCCCGAAGAAGCCGTTATTTATGGCTGTTACGAGTTGGCTAAACAGAGGTATTCGCATGCAGTCACTGCTGGCTGAGCTGAAAACACGCTTCCCCGATTTGCGCTTCACCGCCGGCCCGCAGTTCAGCTGGTCGCCCGAAACCGGCGAAATTATCTATAAGGAAGCCGCCAGCGGCCAAAAAGCCGTCTGGTCACTGCTCCACGAAACCGGCCATGCCCTGCTCGATCACCACAGTTACAAGGCCGATATCGAGTTGCTTAGGCTGGAGGTCGACGCCTGGGAGCAAGCCCGAAGCCTAGCCAACGATCTAGGCGTCAAAATCGATGATAATCACATCCAAAACTGCCTCGACACCTACCGCGACTGGCTGTACAAGCGCAGTATCTGCCCGGAGTGCGGTACCAAGTCATTACAGCAAGGCGACTACGTTCATTACCATTGTTTCAACTGCCACACGGTCTGGAAAGTCACTGCCAACCGCTTCTGCCGCGCCTATCGCTCAACCAAAAACGTGGCCCAAGCTAACGCTTAGGCCTGCTCGATACTTCCATCCGCAGATCTTGCGAGGTCACCCTATCCAGAACCGTATTAGCCGGTAATAGGCCGCCTCCCGACGAAATTGCCACCTCCATATGCTCAATTACACGCCTCGTCGGGGACGTACCCGAGCGGGCAATCTGGACTCCCTGGTGATGGTTGCTACGCCAGATGTTATCGGGCACTTCGTCCAATTCGTAGTAGGCCTGGACTGCTTGACGAGCCAAGCCCTTTTCTTGACCGATAAGCGGGTGGCCGGCAACAACTAAGGCGCCGTGATAACGATTCCGGCCACGACTTTTACTGGTTAGTAGTTCGGCTGGCAAAGTTTCTGCGTCAAGGCGCTCACGGCCGGTCGGGTCAGTGGCCGCTACAACTCTGGAGCCCAGGTCTTGCAACTCCTCGCGATCGGGTTGAATTCCCAAATGGCGATGCAGGCGGCGCAACTCATACTGAGAAATAATAACGGCCGCCAGACTTTCGAAAACTAGGAAGATATTGGGCACCGGCTGGCCATCGAAGTCTGGAGCCTTGTGTGCTTCGGCCTGCAGATAAGCCCAGTCTGTCTGATCATAATTGAGTACTGGTCGCTCAATTTGTAGCGCGTCTATTGTCTCGGTCATAATTTTTACTTTACCCCCAGAGACAGCTTAAGTAAATTGCTTGTGCTTAGAATAAAAAAATCCTCGCCGAAACGAGGATTTTAACAGATCCAAATAGTATTATATGGCTACTTAGTCAATTGATACTATTAGGCTACTTTTTTGGTGCGGCGGCTGATGCGGCCGCCCTTGGCGCCGGCCTGGCGGGCCAGTTCGCGGTTGGCGTAGAAGCCACCAGTCTTGCCCAGTTTGCCACCCTTAGCGCCGATTTTGGCGTAAAAGTCGGCGCCGTACTTGGTCTTGTTGGTTGCGGCGGCGGCTTGGCCGCCAGCTTTAGTTCCTGCCATTGTGAGGCCTCCCAATTAAGTTTCTTTCGGAGAGATAGTAAAAGGGCTTCCCCGCCGGAGCGGGAAAACCCTCTTATTTCTTTCGAAATCCTGCTTATAGTATCACGCTATTGTTTACGTGTCAATAAGCTTGTACTTAGTTGCGGCGGGAACGGGAACCACCCACGGAACCCCAGTAGCTGGCGCGCTTGCGGCCCGCCTCCCCGGCCGCGAAACCACCGGTCCGGCCCTGCCGGCCGCCCTTAGAGCCGATTATCCTGTAGAAATCAGCCCCGTAACGCTTCTTGTTCTGCTCGGCCGCCAAACGGCCGCCTTTTGCCGTACCTGCCATAAACACCTCCTGTCGTTTGTACGAAGTTAATAATACCAAGTAAAGCTTAAGCGTCACTGTAAAATATTCCATAAAAGAAAAGAGCCTCCCCGAAAGGAAGCTCTTTTCATAATTTGGCACCGTGCTATTTTCCCAGGGTTAAAACCCAAGTATTGTAACCGCT
>CAYUNY010000087.1:0-3227 GCA_964446315.1 uncultured Candidatus Saccharibacteria bacterium | reverse complement strand
TCGTCCGCCAGATGTTCAGCCGCGTCCAGATCGAAGAGGCCGCCGACAGCGAGTTCGTCACCGGCGACGTCGTTAGTAAGCTGGCCGTCGTAGAAGCCAACGAAGCCCTGGTAGCCGCCAAGAAGAACCCCGCCAAGTACGTCCAGCTATTGCTGGGCATCACCAAGGCCAGCTTGAGCACCGATTCCTTCCTGAGCGCCGCGTCCTTCCAGGACACCACCCGCGTGCTGATCGCCGCCGCCACCAGCGGTAAGGTCGACAAGCTTTACGGTCTTAAAGAAAACGTCATCCTGGGCCGCAAGATCCCGGTCGGTACCGGCGCCATCGAAGAAGAGGAAGAAGACTCCGAACTGGCCGCCGAAGCCAATACAATCATGGGTGAAAGGCCGGTTGAAACAGAGGTCTGAATCTGTTAAAATACTAAGCTATGCCAACGATTAACCAACTAGTACGCAAACCACGCAGTAAGGCGAACCCCAAGAGCAAATCGCCGGCCTTACAGCGCGTTACCAACAACCTGAAGACCCGCAACTACGAGAAGCCGGCGCCCTTTAAGCGCGGCGTCTGCGTTAAAGTGACCACCAAAACGCCCAAAAAGCCGAACTCGGCCCTGCGCAAGGTGGCCCGCGTCCGCCTCAGCAACGGCTATGAAGTCTGGGCTTACATCGGCGGTGAAGGCCACAACTTGCAGGAGCATGCCGTAGTGCTGGTCCGCGGCGGCCGCGTCAAAGACCTTCCCGGTGTTCGCTACCACGTTGTTCGCGGCAACCTCGACCTCCAGGGCGTCAGCGACCGCAAACAGGGCCGCAGTAAATACGGCACCAAGAAGGGCGGCAAATAGTGCCGCGTAAGAAGACCAAATCGCTGATCCGGGATATTCCGGCCGACCGCATGTACAACAGCGTGCCGGTCCAGCGCCTGATCAACCGCGTTATGCTCGATGGCAAAAAGCAGATCGCTGAAAAGCTGGTTTACGGCGGCATGGAAAAGGCCGCCCAAAGACTGAAAGTCGACAACCCGCTCGACGTTTTCGAGCAGGCCATGAAGAACATCACGCCGGCCGTCGAAACCCGCTCGCGCCGCGTTGGCGGCGCCAACTACCAGATCCCCTTCGAGGTTAAAGGCCAGCGCCAGCAGCACCTGACGACCATGTGGTTCGTGGCCGCCGCCCGTGCCCGCAAGGGAATGAGCATGCTCGACCGCATCGCCGCCGAACTGCAAGACGCTTACAACAACCAGGGCGCCGCCGTTAAGAAACGCGAAGACGTCCATAAAATGGCCGATGCCAACCGCGCCTTCGCCCACTTCGCGAGGACCTAGATGGATATAACCAGGTGTCGCAATTGCTCTAATCCAGAAGCTTGTCAAAGTATATTTGACCTTGCTGTCGGTACTGAACAAAATATCGTTACAATAACGAGCATGGCAATGCCTAGATCCGATTTGACATCCGAAGAACTCATCGACATGAACGCAGACGAAATCCAGATAAACAGAGATAAGGTTTATAGCCGACTTCAACACATTGGCTGCAGCTTAACTGCAGTCGAAATTGATCAAAACATAGCAGCGTTAAAAGGATAAGAATGGCAGCTAAGAAAACACCAATAGACAAGATCCGCAACATCGGCATTATCGCGCATATTGACGCCGGCAAAACTACCACAACCGAGGGTATTCTTTACCGTACCGGCCTGAAACATAAAATCGGCGCCGTGCACGAAGGCGAAACCACCACCGACTGGATGGCCCAGGAGCGCGAACGCGGCATTACCATCGTTAGCGCCGCCGTCACCTGCTACTGGAAAGACCACCAGATCAACATTATCGACACGCCCGGTCACATCGACTTCACCGTCGAGGTGGAGCGCTCACTGCGCGTGCTGGACGGCGCCGTCGTCGTCTTTGACGGCAAAATGGGTGTGGAGAGCCAGTCCGAAACCGTTTGGCGCCAGGCCGACAAGTACGGCGTGCCGCGAATCTGCTTTATTAACAAGATCAACCAAACCGGCGGCGACTTCTACAAATCGCTCGATTCGATCCACAACCGCCTCAGCAAGCGGGCCTTCCCGATCCACCTGCCAATAGGCTTCGAACAGAGCATTAACGGTATTGTCGACCTGGTAAACATGAAGGCCTACACCTATAAGGACTTCACCGACCACGAGCTGGTGGAGGGTGAAATCCCCGCCGACATGCTGGACAAGGTCAAAAAATACCGCTCACTTCTCGTCGAAAACGCCGTCGCCGAAGACGAGGAAATCCTCGAAAAGTACTTCGAAGTCGGTGAAGAAGGCCTCAGCCCCGAAGAGATCAGCAAAGCCATCCGCAGCGCCGTGTTAACGGGTAAGTTCTTCGCTGTTACCGGGGGCGACGGCCGCGGCGTGATCGTCGAAAAGGTGTTGGACGCTGTCACCGAACTATTGCCCACGCCCCTGGACCGCGGCTCGACTTGGGGCACTCACCCCAAAACCGGCGACGAAGTCGAGCGCAAACCCGATGACGCCCAGCCATTTGCCGGCCTGGCCTTCAAGATCGCCACCGACCCGTTCGTGGGCAAGCTGGCCTACTTTAGGGTTTATTCCGGTAAAATAACCGCCGGTAGCTATGTCTTAAACAGTTCCAGCGGCGAAAAAGAGCGCGTCGGCCGCATCGTGCGTATGCAAGCCGATAAGCGCGAAGACGTCGAAGAAGTCATCGCCGGCGACATCGCCGCAATCGTCGGCCTAAAAGGAACCACCACCGGTAACACTCTGGCCGACCCCAACAACCCCATTGTTTTGGAAAGCATTACCTTCCCGGATCCCCCGGTTAGCATCGCCATTGAGCCAAAAACCAAGGCCGACCAGGAAAAGATGAGCCTGGCCCTCCAGCGCCTGGCCGAAGAAGACCCGACCTTCCGCATCCGCGTCGATGAAGAGACCGGCCAAACCATCATCTCTGGCATGGGCGAGCTCCACCTCGAAATCCTGGTGGACCGCATGAAGCGCGAGTTCAAGGTCGAGGCTAACATCGGCGAACCGCAGGTAGCCTACCGCGAAACTATCCGCAAAGACGGCATCGAAGTACAGGGTAAGTTCGTCCGCCAATCGGGCGGCCGCGGCCAGTACGGCGACGTTTGGTTGCGCCTCAGCCAAAACGAGCAGGGCGCCGGCTTCGAGTTCATAAATTCCATTAAAGGCGGCGCCGTACCCAGCGAATACATCAAGCCGGTCCAGCAGGGTATC
>CAYUNY010000086.1:0-3267 GCA_964446315.1 uncultured Candidatus Saccharibacteria bacterium | reverse complement strand
AAGCATTTTGACCTCCCAACGGAGGTCTTTTTGATATGATGTGTTTATGAAAGTAAAAGTTAAGCTGGTCAAGGCTTTCACAAAAGACCCGAAGCTTGGTAATCCTGCCGGAGTGGTAGCAGAAGCTGATTCGTTAAGCGATGAGCAGATGCTGAGCATTGCACGATATTACGGATTTTCTGAGTCAGCCTTTGTTCAGGACACAAACAAAGCAGACTTTAAGGTACGGTTTTTTGCAGTTAAACAAGAGGTGGATTTTTGCGGTCATGCAACGGTCGCGACGTTCTATACTTTGAGCCAGTCAGGCATAATTTCTGTAACAAACGGCTCAAAGACGGTTACCCAAGAAACTGGTATTGGTGTATTGCCGGTAACTTGTTTTTCAGACGGTAAAATTATGATGAGGCAAAATCAACCAACCTTTGGCAGCATCATCCAAGATAGGGCGAATGTTGCCAAGCTATTAGGCCTCAATGAAACTGACCTTGCCTCAACCCCCACCCAAGTAGTATCTACTGGTGTAAACAAGCTCATTGTTCCCATAAAAGACCTAGAAACAATGAGGAAGATAGTGCCCAAACTTACAGAAATTGTTGCACATGAAGAAGCTAATGATTACGTGGGCATCGCAGTGATTTGCACCGAGTCATTTACGGGCCAAGCAGATTTGGCTATCCGAAACTTTAGCCCAAGCGTTGGCATAGATGAAGACCCGGCAACCGGGATTGCTGCCGGGCCTGTAGGTTGCTATGCAGATAAATACATTTTCGATGGCAAAAAGAAACAGCTGGTAATAGAACAAGGTTTTGATATGGGTAAAGCAAGTACACTTTACGTCGACATTAATAATGGAGTTAAGGTTGGCGGCTATGCTGCCTATTTTGGCGAGGAGGACCTGGATATTACCGATCTAGGCTCTAGTTCGCCGCGGTAGAGAAATTAACTTACCGGCATAACTCTATAAATTTGCTAAGAATTTGCCCAGGCGCGCGAAGCGTTTGGCGATACGAACGGAGCGCTTGGCGTAGCGCCTGTTCTGCACACCTTGTTTTCTCATTCTTTGGTAACTTCGCCAGGTACCGATGCGCCAATAAAGAATCATGTACATCGTTGGGCGGTAATACAGGAAAATAAAACGGCGTTTTAAGAAGGCCAACCGGCGGTTTGGCTCGCTGAAAGTCGTTAGTATCTTTCGGCCGCTTTTCATGAGCAATTTGTCTACCTGCAGGATGTCTTTTAGCAGGTCTTCGGCCTTGGCCTGGTCGATGCGCTCGAGTAGAACCAGCGGCAAGTCGTGGTTGATGTGGGCGTTGGCGCCCATTAATAACAGCATGAAATTGGGGACGCCTTTTTGGCTGGCGGTCCGGTTGAGAATGGCCCAGGCCTCGGGCAGGGCCGGATCCCGGCTGACGGTGGCATTGAGGGCCGCGAAATAATAGTGGGCGAAGCCAACGGTGAAGCCTTCCACGAATTCGGGGTTTTGGAAATAACCCCTTCGCGCAGCCGCCATTAAGGCCTCGGTGACCACAAAATAAGCTTTGTTGAAAACCACGAACTGAGCCAGGCCGTCTCGCGGGAGCCGGTCATCCAGTCGTCTCAGCTCCGCCAGGATAGTCTTAAAAGACACTACTTTATCACTATTCACGTAGGTTTGGCCGGAACGCATTAAAGACATTATACGCAAGCCCAAGTGCTAGAATTTGAGGGTGACTAAATCCATTAACAAAACGGCGGCCAGTGCCACACTACACTGCCTGACGGGCTGTGCTATCGGTGAAGTCGTGGGCATGGTGATCTCAGCGGGCTATAACGTGTCCAATGCTGGTAGCATAGTGTTATCGGTGGTTTTGGCGTTTATGTTCGGTTATTCCTTGAGCCTTCGGCCGCTAGTAAAGCACGGACTGGGCTTTAAAAAATCGATGAAGTTGGCGCTGGCTTCGGACACGGCTTCGATTGCCACTATGGAAGCCGCCGACAACGGTTTTATCCTGCTGGTGCCGGGCGCTATCAGCGCCGGGCTGGATACTTCTCTGTTCTGGGTCAGCCTGTTCGTATCGTTAATAGTGGCGTTCGCGGTGGCTTTTCCGGTCAATAGGTGGCTGATCGGGCGGGGCAAGGGCCACGCTGTGGTCCACCGGTACCACCACTAAGACAGCAGGACGCCGCCGTCGACGACAATTTGCGAGCCGGTCATGTAGCTGGCCATGTCGCTGGCGAGGAAGAGCGCGACCTTGCCGATTTCGTCAGGGTTACCGGGACGGTGCAGGGGAATCTTGGCGTTAAAAGCCTTGGAAGCGGCCTCGATTTGTTCAGCCGAAGCGCCCTGTGTCATGGCGTCGGTGCCGGGGGTATGGATACTGCCCGGCGCGATGGCGTTGACCCGGATGCCGTGTTCGGCCAGTTCGAGCGCTGAGTTCATGGTGAAGCCCCACATGCCGTGCTTAGAGGAGTCATAGTGGGCCAGCCCGACCATTGAGGGGTGAATGGCGTCTATAGAAGTGACATTGATGATACAGCCACCCTTGCCGGCCTGCTTCATGGCCTCAGAGGCGTATTTAGTGGCCATGAAAGTGCTGAGAAGGTTAACATGGATGACCTTTTCGAACTGGTCTTTGGTCATCTGGGCTACCGGCGTCATCGGGTAAATGCCGGCGTTATGCACCAGAATATCGACCGAGCCAAATTCCTGTTTGCAACGGGCCACCATGGCCTTAACGTCGTCTTCGTTGGAAACGTCGGTTTTGATGGAGGCGGCCTTCCAGCCGTTTTCATCGAATTCTTTGGCGGCTTTGTAGGCGGTCTCTTCGTCTAGGTCGGCGATCAGCACGGCCGCGCCGGCTTCGGCCAGGCGGTAAGCAATACCGTAACCGATGCCCTTGGCGCCGCCGGTTACAATGGCGGCCTTGCCGCTCAGGTCAGTGAGTTTGTTCAGCGGCTTCATAGGTTTACAGTCGGGCCAGGTGTCGGTAGCCGGCCAGCACCAATAGGAACATCAGGCCGGCGCCGGCAAATGAGGCGATAGCAACATATTGCGAGAGCATGCCGAAGGTCCAGTAGGCGTAACCGTCACCCAATAATAGGCCGCGCAGGGTCTCGCCTTGGAAGAGGGTTGTTTTTTGCTTTTGCAGAGTAGGGTTAGTCGGATCTTTTATGGCCGCGGTGCTGACCTGGGAGTAGGTTTGGCCGCCGGCCACCTCGTCGAGGTGCACCTTTATAAAGTCATTGGCGTAAACCTTGGCCTGTTTACCATTGACCAGCTGTTGGCCG
>CAYUNY010000085.1:0-3318 GCA_964446315.1 uncultured Candidatus Saccharibacteria bacterium | reverse complement strand
TAGTTGCCGGGTTTTCGGTGTTAACGCGCTCGTGAACCTTGGTATTTTCTTTAACTCCGGCCTTGACGCTGGTAACAAAGCGTTCCGCCTGGCGGACGCTCCACCCCTGTGAAATAATCGTTTTTAAGAGGTAGTCCTGGCGAGTGGCATCGCCTTTGAGTGCCAGGACGGCGCGGGCGTGGCCTTCGCTGATCTGGTTTTGGGCCAATGCATCGCGGGCGGCCTCCGGCAAACGCAGTAATCGCACGGTGTTATTAACGGTGGAAGTGGCCTTGCCGAGACGGCGGGCAATCTCGTCATAAGATAGGGAGAACTGCTCGTGCAGGCGTTCAATGCTGACGGCCTGCTCGAGAGGGCTGAGGTCGACGCGCTGAACGTTCTCGATAAGGGCTAATTCCAGCTGTTCCAGCTCGTGGCTGTCCCGGATGATGGCCGGAACGGTTTTGAGACCCGCTAGCTCGGCGGCCCGCCAGCGCCGTTCGCCGGCGATCAGCACATATTTACCGTCTTTAACAGGGGTAACAACCAGCGGCTGGACGACGCCGTGACGCTTAATCGATTCCGATAACTCCTTTAGGGCAGTTTCGTCGAAGTGTTTGCGGGGCTGAAAAGGGCTGGCCTGTAACTGTTTTAAGGGAATCTTTTCGACGCGATCTTCGGGGGTCAGTAGGATGCTTTTGTCGAAATCGCTGGAAATAAGGGCGTCAAAACCGCGCCCCAACCCTCGTTTTGGTGTCTGACTCATGCCCTAAATATAGCACAAAGCGACATCGGCAATCATTTTCCCTCAACCACGTGGCTACACGACGGTTTCGGAAAAATATTGCCGAGCCGCTTTGCTAAAAGGCCTTCGCCTGACCTATTGGAAATACTCTTAGGACTAGCTTGCCAACGATCTGGCTGGCGTTTATGGGGCCGAAAGTGCGCGAATCCAGGGAGTCGGGGCGGTTGTCGCCACAGACGAATAGCTGGTGTTTACCAAGAGTGAGGTCGACGTTGCCGGAGGTAATGGGGATTTGTTTGCCGTAGGGTAGCGAGACGTCCGGCTTAAAGCCCTTAGGGTGAAGTTTGTTATAGATAGTGACGCCGCCGCCATCTACCACCACCCGGTCGCCGGGCAGGCCGATAACGCGCTTAATCAGCTGTTTGCTGTCTTCTTGCCCGTACTGGCTAAGGCCGGTTTCGGTGAAGACGATGACGTCGCCACGGCTGGGAATGTAATCATGGCCGGTGATGCTGGCCCAGGTGCGGGGCACCTTCCAGATAATTAACTTGTCTTTGTTCTGGAGGGTGTTTTCCATGCTGGGGCCGTCTACCTGGTAGGAACGGAAGACAAAAGCGATAATAAACAGGGCGACCAGAAGGGCGGTTACCAGAATCCCCAAAGTTGATAATAGTTCGCGCCAGCCCGATGATTGTGGGGGCGTGGCCTGGGGCTTGGGGGGCGTGGTGACCGGTGTGGTTTGGGGGTTCATACAGCTTTTCACTATAGCATAGAGGGGGGTTTACTCATAAGCGGGATAGGTTTATACTAGGTATTGATAAGAGATGGATAGGTCACGTTTCAAACGGCCTGAGACAAAAACACAGCGCCAAACACCAAAAGCCCCCCTTGGATATCCGCAACCTGTGCCGAGGGCTCTGCCCCCGCGCCCGCTGGCGGCCAGGCCCTTAGTGCCCGCGCAACCGTATCGTTCGCCGGCGCCCGCGCGCCAGGCAGTCGCGCTCACAAGTAAGCCCGTTCGCAGGGTGGCCCCCGTTCCGGGCCCGGCTATGCCTATATACACGCCCGTTACGCCCCGGCCAGCCATAGACATGGACCTGCCCGGGGAGGACAGCCCGCTAAGACTGGCCAAGCAATATAAATGGCAGAGGGCTCGCCGTGTCGCTTCGCGCGGCCTGGCCGTGGCCGTAGTACTGCTTATTACCTTTGGCGGGCTGCTATTTTCGCAAAGCTACCTGAAACTGCATAAGGTGTTCAAGGGCGGCGCCGAAACGGCCGCCGCACTAAACGCTAACGTGAAACCGGAACTGCTGAAGGGGGAGGGCCGGGGCCGGGTTAACATTCTCCTGCTGGGCCGGGGCGGCGGCACGCACGACGCGCCGGATCTAACCGACACCGTTATGCTGGCCAGCGTAGACCCGGTGAACCACACCACGACACTGCTCAGTCTCCCCCGCGACCTCTGGGTAAACGTGCCCGACGCCGGCGTCATGAAGCTGAACGCCGCCTGGGAAACCGGCGAGTTCAAATACCAGGGCAATGGCAAGCCGGGCAGTACCGATCCCAAAGCGATCAGGGCCGGCTTTGACCTGGTCGACAAAACACTTGAGCAGGTTCTGGGCATTACCATCGACTACAACATGCTGGTCGACTTCCAGGCCTTCCAGCAGGCAGTTGACACCGTTGGTGGCGTCGACCTGAACGTGCCGGCCGATCTGGTAGACCCCACCATGGCCTGGGAAAACGGCAACAACCCGGTGCTGGCCAAGGCCGGCCCGCAGACCTTTAACGGCAAACAGGCCCTTATATATGTGCGTAGCCGCGAGACCACCAGTGATTACGCCCGCGCCGAAAGGCAGAGAGCCTTGCTGGTGGCCCTGAAGAGCAAGGTGGTTAACCTCGGCACGCTGAGCAATCCCTTAAAGATATCAGGCCTGTTAAACGCCTTCGGCAACAATGCCCAAACCGACCTTAGCCTGAGTAACGCCAACCGGCTGTATTCGCTCGTTAAAGGGGTAGGCGACGACAAAGTAACCTCCATCAGCCTGGCCGACGCCGCTAATCCGCAGGTGATGGGAGGCAACATTAATGGCCAATCGGTTGTTCTGCCCAAAGCCGGCCTGTTCAATTACGATGCCATCCAGAAGTTCGTGCGCGGCAACTTGAAAGATCCGTATATCCTCAAGGAAAACGCCAAAATACTGGTGCTGAACGGCACACAGACGCTCGGCTTGGCTACCGCCAAGGCGGACAACCTTAAATCATACGGCTACAACATCATCGGTACCGGCAACACGCCGAGCAGTGGCTGGACCCAAACAACCCTTATAGACCTGACGCACAAGAGCAAATACACCAAAAATTACCTGGAGGAACGCTTCGGCGTGAAGGCCGACAACCACCTGGCCGATAACCGTATCGTTACGAATGGCGCCGACTTTGTTATCATAATAGGTAGCAATGAGGCCCTTAATACGCAACCTTAAACCCACCAGTGGGATATCCCACTTCCTGCACATCGGTCTGCTGGTGGTTTTGCCGGCCGTTATTTTCGTTCTGGTATGGCTGAACCTGACCCAGCTGGCCCTGGCCAC
>CAYUNY010000084.1:0-3347 GCA_964446315.1 uncultured Candidatus Saccharibacteria bacterium | reverse complement strand
AGCTTGTAATGCGCTTTTGCTGGTTAGCGCGTTGTGATTTCAACACTATACTTTGCAGTTCGCGGAAGATGGGGAATTGCTTGTTGGTGGAATAGACTTTGGTATTGCCCTGGCGCTCGCTGGTCAGGAAACCGACCTTTTCGAGGCGCTTCAGTTCGCGTTGGATGTTGCCGGCGTCTTCTTTAATGAGCTTGGCCAGGCCGCGGACGTGCGTCTTAAAATCGGGGTACTTGGCATAGATAACTATGATCTTGCGGCGCACCCGGGATGTTATAAACACGTCTAGCATTGCGGCTCCTCTTCTGCCTCTATTGTTATGTGAACAACGTTAGTATCAGTATAATCGCCGCTTTTGGCTTTGGCAAGACCGAATCTAAAATTCCGTTAGCTTATACTTAAGAATATGAATTACTACTTCGTGTGGGTGCGGAGCAATCGCTATCACGGCGCCGGTGCGCTGACCTATAGCAGTGCTAAACGTCTGCCGACCGGCAGTATCGTGCAGGTCGAACTGCAGAACGAGCTGGTTTTGGGAGTGGTCAGCGGCCCGGCAGGGCCGCCACGCTTTAAGACCAAGCCGGTGAGCCGCGTTTACGACCTGCCGGTCCTGCCGGCCCATCTGTTAAAGCTGGCCGAGTGGCTGAAAGATTACTACCCGGCGGGAGTGGGCATTATCAGCCAACAGTTGTTACCCGCCAACATGTCAGAGAAACGTCTGGTCGAGCCTGAAACGCTTAAGTTTGGCACGCCCGAGCTTGGGGGCTTGCCGCCGCTGACCGCCGAGCAATCCCAAGCCCTGGAACAGATGAGTGATCTCGACACCTACCTACTGCACGGTATTACCGGCAGTGGTAAAACGCGTCTATACATAGAGCTGACGGCTCGGGCCATCAACGGCGATAGGTCGGCCATAGTCCTGACGCCCGAGATCAGCCTGACCAGCCAGCTGGCAAATGCTTTCCGGCAGGTTTTTGGTGAGCGCGTTATAGTCATGCACTCCCAGCAGGCGCCTGGCGAGCGCCAGCAGGCCTGGCTGAATGCCCTACGCGCCAGACAGCCCGTCATTATCGTCGGCCCCCGCAGTGCGCTGTTCAGCCCCGTTGCCAAGCCGGGCTTAATTATTCTTGACGAGGCTCATGAGAGCGCCTACAAACAGGAGCAGGCGCCGCAATACCAGACCGGCCGGGTGGCCGCTTACCTGGCGCAATTGACACGATCCTCGCTGGTACTGGGCTCGGCGACGCCATCGGTCAACGATTACTACCTGGCCGAGCAGAAAAAGAAGCCTATTATCAAGCTGGCTAAGCTGGCCCGGCCCGACGAACACCCCGACGCCAAAGTTACCATGGTGGATCGCAAGGAACACGAGCTGTTCAACCGCTCGCCCCTGCTCAGTCAGGAACTAATTAAAGCCGTGGGGAGCGCCTTGGCGCGCGGCGAACAGTCACTGCTCTACCTGAACCGTCGCGGCACGGCCCGCCTGGTGCTGTGCGAGAACTGTGGCTGGCAAGCCGCCTGCCCGCGCGACGACATTCCGCTGACTTACCACGGCGACAAGCACCAACTGCGCTGTCACAGCTGTGATTACCACGCCCAGGCGCCTTCGGCCTGCCCCAATTGCGGCCACATCGATATTATCTTTAAAACCGGCGGCACCAAGGCCCTGGTAAGCGAGGCCGAAAGACTGTTCCCCAACGCCCGGGTGGCCCGCTTCGACACCGACAACCTGCGCGCCGAGCGCTTCGAACAGCACTACGAGGCTATTAAAGCCGGTGATGTCGACATTCTGGTCGGCACCCAGCTCTTGGCCAAAGGCCTCGACCTGCCCAAACTAAGCACCCTGGGGATCGTTCTAGCCGACACCAGCCTGTACCTGCCCGATTTTTCGGCCCAGGAGCGCACCTTCCAACTGGTTAGCCAGGTGCTGGGCCGGATTGGCCGTGGCCACGTCGCCGGCCGGGCTATCATCCAGACCTATCACCCCGAACACCCTGCTCTGCTTGATGCCATTTCCGGCAAATATGAAGATTTTTATAATAACGAGTTAGCGTCTCGCAAACAGTTCATGTTCCCGCCCTTTTGCTACCTGCTGAAGCTGTCGGTTCGGCGGGCCAGCATCAAATCAGCCGAAGCCGCCGCCGAAAAACTCAAAGCCGAAATCGAAGGCCGCTACAAAGTCCGTGTTGAGGGCCCCGCCCCCTCTTTTTACGAACGTTTCCAGGACAAATACCAGTGGCAATTGGTTATTAAATCCAAAAACCGTGACGAACTGCTAAAAATAATCGCCGCCCTGCCCTCCGGCTGGTCCTTCGACATCGACCCCCTCGACCTACTCTAACTTTTGCCCTACCCCCAAGAAACACATAAGAAACATATAAATCTTATGTGTTTCTTATGTCATTTTTATGTGAATCTTATATGGCCATTAAAGTTTAGGGTACATCCACAAAGCATCCACAGAGTGGATGTAATCCAAACCTATGTCTGTATGCCTAAAGCTTCAAGGTATGCTTTGAGTTGCGGAAGGTTCTTATATAGAACACCAGTGATGCCGATGGCGGCGGCACCGGCTATATTTTTGGGACTATCGTCTATAAAGATCGCTCCTTCCGGGGCGCATTCCAATTTGTCGAGGATGTGATGAAAGGCTTCGGGGTTCGGCTTAATTAAACCGGTTTCGCCGGAAATTGAGATTTCGTGAAAAAGCCTGTCATAGGCGTGTTCTTCGATCAGGGGACGCACTTCTTCACTGCCGGCATTAGACATCAGACCAATACGGTAGCGTTTGCTCAAGTCTTTTATGAAAGGAATCATTTTTTCGTCCAGGATATGATTGTTATTGAAGTCCCTTTCAATGCTTTCCAGAGAGTGGCCGCTCAGTTCGTGGGCTCTGCGGTGAAATTCAGCAACGGGAACATTTCCCCTGTCTACCATTTCCATAGCAGAGTCATAGGGCTGGCGGTCACGTATATTATGTTTGCTAAGCCATGCCTTATAAGGGTCTTTATGAATAACGTCGAAGAAGTCAAAAATGATGGCCTTGTACATTCCCCAAGTATAACAAGGTGGTGACGGCGGGGGCGGCTTCGTTTATACTTAGCGAATTATGACCAAAGACGACATTATCGCCCTGCCGCACCCGCACCTGCGGCAAAAATCGCAGAAAGTTGGCCTGGTTACAGATGAAGTCAGGCAAATTATCGATGATATGGAGAAAGCTACCATCAGCTGGGATGTGAGCCGCGACCACGAGGTCGGCGTGGCGTTGGCGGCCGTGCAGATTGATAAGCTATACAAAATCGTCGTAATCCGTAATAATTTTGACAACAAAGACGATCATACTTTCA
>CAYUNY010000083.1:0-3373 GCA_964446315.1 uncultured Candidatus Saccharibacteria bacterium | reverse complement strand
GGCCGTAGAGCTGGGTCAGCGCCTCTGGCAGGTAGCAGTGTTTGCGAAACAATTTGGTATAAACCGGTACATCCCAGCCCGGCCGGTTATCGTTAAGGCTGTCCGGCAAAGCAACGTCGAGCGGCGGCGGTGATTCTACGGTACCTCTGTACATATCGCGGTATTATACCGTTTATCGTGCGATTTGTCCAGGCTAAGCAGCAGAAATCGAACCTAACTTATTGATGTAGTTCAAGCCGCTTGCGTGTAGGCGTGGATTTCTCGGTGAGGACGGTAATCAACACCATACTCAGCATCGAGCTCATTGACGTAAAGGTTTACCAGGTCGTTCTGCTCTAGTAAGTGACGTAGTGAATGGCCAATGCCTATCTGAGCTTGTATACGACGGGCATGCTCAGCCCGTCTCATGTTGGGCTGTATTTTGGCCATCACTCTATGCGCCACCAGAAGCTCTGACAACCGTCGAGCACGGTTCCCTTCTTCCTCCTCTAGGCTCACCAGCTTTCCGGTGCGAGTGAAAGCGGCCAGATGACTCTCAACCTCTGTAGCCTCGCCTATCTGTGCAGGATCCGGTATGTATATATCCATATCGGGCGTAATAAGCATGTCGCCCGGTTGTACAACATAAGGTCTGTCCGCTACTATGTCCACCTCGAGAATCGGACGTGGAAGCTTTGTCCTGTCGACCAATAGCTCACCATGATCGAAGTAGAATACTTTGCCACTCATTTCATGTACTGCCATTTTTTGCATTTTGGGGCACCTCTATTACACCTAATTAAACAATTCTTCGGCCGGCGGCGTCAAGTTGGAGTTTTGACTTCACGTGAAAAAAGGCCGATTTCGGGAATTTTTACAGAGGTGGTATAGTTGTGGTTATGAAACTGCCTAAGGTCTACGAGCCGGGGAAGTATGAGAACGATATTTACGCCCTCTGGGAGAAGAGCGGCGTCTTTACGGCCGACCCCAAGAGCGGCAGGGAACACTTCAGCATAGCCATGCCGCCACCCAACGAAACCGGCACCCTCGGCGTGCACCACGCCATCTTCCTGACCCTTCAAGACATTATGGCCCGGCACGCCCGCCAACAGGGAAAAGACGTGCTCTGGCTGCCCGGCACCGACCACGCCGCGTTGCCGGTAAACGCCCTTATCGAGAAGCAATTAACAGAGGAGGGGACTACCAAGCACGAGATTGGCCGCGACGAGTTCATGCGCCGCACCCGTGAGTTCGTCGGCAACAGCCGTGAAACCATGATCGGCCAGATGCGCGCCATGGGCGCCAGCGCCGACTGGACCCGGCTGCGCTACACCCTCGATGACGCCCTCAGCCGCTGCGTTAACGAAACTTTCGTCAAAATGTACAACGACGGGCTGATTTACAGGGGCCACCGCATTGTTAACTGGGACCCTAAATTGGAAACCAACGTATCCGATGACGAGGTCGAGCACCAAGAAGAACAGGGCAAGTTCTACACCTTTAAGTACGGGCCGTTCGAGATAGGCACTGCCCGGCCCGAAACCAAGTTCGGCGACAAGTACGTGGTGATGCACCCCGACGACAAGCGCTATGCCCAGTACAAGCACGGCGACACCTTCGAGGCGGAGTGGATCAACGGCCCGGTCACCGCCACCATCATTAAGGACAAAGCCGCCGACCCCGAGTTCGGCACCGGTGTTATGACCATCACGCCGTGGCACGACCAAACCGACTTCGATATCGCCGAGCGCCACGGGTTGGACAGGGAACAGATCATCGACTTTCACGGGAAACTGCTGCCGATCGCCGGCGAGTTCGAGGGTCTCGACATAGCCGAGGCGCGGCCCAAGATCGTCGACAAGCTGAAAGGCAAGGGGCTGTTGGTCAAAATCGACGATAATTACGTGCACAACCTGGCTATTAACAGCCGCGGCAAGGGCATTATCGAACCGCAAATCCGCCTGCAATGGTTTGTCGACGTCAACAAGCAGGTGATCGATTGGAAGGGCAAAGAGCGCAGTCTGAAAGAAGTTATGCAGGCCGTCATCCACGACGAAGACATTGAGCTGATCCCCAAACGCTTCGAAAAAATATACTTCCACTGGATAGACAACCTGCGCGACTGGTGCGTCAGCCGCCAGATTTGGTGGGGGCACCGCATTCCGGTCTGGTACCGCCAAGATACCGACGGCAAGCTAGAGACCTACGCCGGCGTCCAGCCGCCGACCGACCAGTCCGAGGGCTGGCACGATTGGGAGCAGGATCCCGACACGCTCGACACCTGGTTCAGCTCGGCGCTATGGACCTGGAGCACCTTAGTCGATCCCCAGTTGGCGAGCGATTATTCGTTGTCGCTGGACGATCTTTTAGACAAGAGCCTAGACTACAAAACCTACCATCCGACCTCCGTTATGGAGACCGGCTGGGACATCTTGTTCTTCTGGGTGGCGCGCATGGTTTTGGCGACTACCTACGTGACGGGCGAGGTGCCGTTCAAACAGGTTTACCTTCACGGGCTGATTCGTACCGAGCAGGGCAAAAAGATGAGCAAGAGCCACCCCGAAACTGTCATAGACCCGCTGGAAGTTATTCCGGAATACGGCGCCGACGCCTTACGTTTCGCTCTCATCCAGGGCATGACGGCCGGCAATGACCAGAGATTCGGGCGCAGTAAAATCGTTACCAACCGAAACTTCAGCAATAAGATCTGGAACATCGCCCGCTTTATCGAAGACACTGTCGGCGACCAGCCGGACAGGGCAGGGGCCAAACCGCTTAGCGCCGCCGATCACTGGATACTGGACAAATTACGAACATCGCAAGGGAAAATAGGAAAGGATCTCGATAATTTTCGCTTCAGCGAAGCCTACGACACGCTCTATCACTTCGTGTGGGACGACCTGGCCGACTGGTACGTCGAGGCCAGCAAGGCAGAGCCCAACAAACCGTTGCTGGCGTATTTGTTAGAGCAAGTGCTGGTGCTGGCCCATCCATTCGCGCCATTCCTGACCGAAACTATCTGGCAGACACTGGCGTGGGAAGAGGGTTCCATCCTGGCGGCCCGCGAACTGTCGGAAATTATGGCCGGCGACAAAAAGCAGGCCGCCGAATTCGATGAAATCCGGGCTGTCGTAACAGAGGCCAGGGCGATTACCAACGCCCTCAAGGTCTCCGGTGTAACGCTGTACTACACCGACGCGCCGTTCCTACAGGCCAACGCCGCGATCATTAAGCGCCTGGCCCGCTTGAAAGATGTATCAGAAGTTAAGGACGGTAGCGGCATCTTCCTGACCGGGGTTAGATACAAGGCCTGGCTGGATATCGACCAGCGCACCGCCCAGGCCTACCTGAAAGAACTCGACGAGAAGCTCCAGAAACAGCTTTCGCTTATCAA
>CAYUNY010000082.1:0-3395 GCA_964446315.1 uncultured Candidatus Saccharibacteria bacterium | reverse complement strand
CAGATTAACGCGAACGGTGGAATATTCTCTACATCGACGCTGGTAGCAGGCTCGTTAGCCCCCACTGGTACAACCGGCAAGCTTACGGTCATTAACAATAGTGCTGCTTCAGGCCAAGTCGCAGTACTCCGCGGTGCGGCTTCGCAGACCGGTGACATACTGCAGCTGCAGGATTCCTCGGGAACTGCGCTGTCCAGCTTTGGCGGTGGTGGCCAGCTGACTCTCGGCCGTGTGGCTGCCAGCGGTACGGTCACGGCCGGTACTCTAACCTTTGCCGATGGGACCACCGACAACTTTGGTAATACGCTCAACACCACAACCCTGACTGCTTCTAGGACGATTTCTTTGCCTGATGCTTCCGGCACTGTCTGTCTGCAAACGGCCGCGGCCTGTGGCTTTGCCCTCAGTAGTGGCGGTGGGACTACCTCTGCTTTCCTGCAAGGCGGCAACAGCTTTGCAGCCCCAGCTACCTTAGGTACCAACGACAGTAACAGCCTATCCTTCGAAACCAACAATACAACCCAAGCCACTATAGCTGTCGGTGGAGCTGCCACTTTCAAGAACTCTTCTGACTCCACCAGTGCCTTCCAAGTGCAGAATGCCTCAGCTGCTACACTCCTGAATGCCGACACCAGCAACATGCGCTTGGGTGTGGACGTGACCTACGCCGCCATGGCTGCCCCGGTCCAGAACAATACAGCTACCTCCACAACTGGCGGTACCCTGACTGCCAACACCTACTTCTATAAAGTCACGGCCTTAGATAGCGCCGGCGGGGAAACCTTACCGAGTAACGAAAAGAGCCAAGTCACTACTGGTGCCACCAGCACTGTTACTGTCTCGTGGGTTCCGGTCACGGGTGCCAGCGGCTACCGTATTTACCGCGGTACTGCTGCCAACGCCGAAACAGGTTACTACAGTACCCTCGGCACGGTTAACGGCGCCAACCTCAACTTCATAGACACTGGTGCCACCCAAAACAACACCACGGCGACACCTCCTGCGAGCAACACTGCTTACACCTCCACTAACGTCAGCAACAACAACCTACAGCTGACCGTCGGCGGCAACGGCACCCCGACAGGGCAGGTGTATGTGAGCGGGACAATTCCTGCCAGCGCATTGAGCACGACCAGCACCGGGGCAACTACCAACCCGTACCATGTATATGTGCTGGGTCACTACGCCTACGTGGTGAACAGTTCCAACGGCAGCAGCACCCTGTTGATTTACGACGTCAGCAACCCCGCCAGCCCAATCCTGCTTAGCACTTTTGCAGCCGGTGTTAACCCCAAGAATGTCTATGTCCAAGGCCACTATGCCTACGTGGTTACTGCCGGTAATCCAACCCAGCTTAGGATCATCGACGTCAGCAACCCCGCCGCTCCGTCAAACGTCGGTAACGTTGGCGTGCCGAGCTCAGCGTCATTATACGTCCAAGGCCGCTACGCATATGTAGCGGGGGGCAGCGGCTTCCTGGATGTTATAGACGTCTCGAACCCGGCCAGTCCTGTAATCGTAGGCCAGGTAGCCAGCTCGAATATCAACGCCGCTAACACTATCAGTGTCCAAGGCCGCTACGCCTATGTAGGCAACGGTGGGGGCAACAACCGTTTCACTATCTTCGACATCAGCAATCCGGCTAACCCGACCTTCATTAGCACTCTTGGCACTGGTGGCAGTGTCGGCTCGATTGCGCTCCAAGGGCGCTATCTGTATGAGGTGAACAGCATCAACACTAGCAGCTTATCGATATTCGATATCAGCAATCCTAGTAGTCCGGTAGGTCTCAGTAGTGTTGCCACCGGTACAGCACCTACCTCCGTCTACATCCAAGGCCGCTACGCCTATGTCACCACCGGCACCAGCAATACATTGCAGATCATTGATATCAGCAACCCAGCTGTTCCATTCAGCGTCGGTACGGTGGCTACCAGCAGCAACCCGCAGAATGTCTTTGTCGAGGGCCGCTACGCTTACGTTGTAAACAACGCTGGCAACACCTTCCAGATCTTTGACCTTGGCGGCACTTACACCCAGCAGCTGGAAGCCGGCGGTGCCGAGGTGGGCACCTTGCAGGTAGATGGCAATGAGCAGATAGCAGGCGATTCAAGCATCCAGGGCGGTTTGCAAGTCGGCCAATCGATTCAGGCGACCGGTAACCTCGGTGTAACTGGTATCGCCACTGTCCAAGGCGCCATTTATGCCAATGGCGGTGTACAGGGCGGTTTGGCGGTGACTGGCCTGAGCACCCCGGCCACGCCTACAGTCACCCCGCAAGGAACTACCGGCGCTACCAGCTACAGTTATGCAGTCGTGGCTGTGAACGCTAACGGTACAACGACCGCTGCTTCTACGGCCGGCTCTACGGCTACGGGTAATGCAACGCTAAACTCCAGCAACTTCAACCGCATAACTTGGACGGCCATCAACGGGGCTGTCAGCTACAAGGTCTACCGCACAGCCAGCGCCGGCACACCGTCTTCAACCGGCCTCATCGGCACTGCTAATGGTGGCTTGTTTGACGACACTGGTATAGCCGCCGCAGGTGCTCTTCCGGCTGCTGACACCACGGCTCGTACTACCCTGGATGCCAACATGACCGCCCTAATCGCCCCGGTCCAGAACAACACAGCTACCAGTACTACCGGTGGTAGCTTGGCGGCCAACACCTACTTCTACGTTGTCACAGCCCTGGACAGCGCCGGCGGCGAAACGGTCGCTTCTAACGAAAAGAGCCAGGTTACTACTGGTGCCACCAGCACAGTCACGATCTCCTGGGTTCCCGTGACCGGTGCCAGCGGTTATCGTATCTACCGAGGCACTGCCAGCGGTGCCGAGACTGGTTACTACAACACCATTGGTACCGTCAACGGCGCTAATCTCAATTACACAGATACCGGTGCCACTCAGAACAGCCTCACGGCTACGCCCCCCGGCATTAACACCGCCTTCAGGACTACCGCCACCTCCAATGCCAGCCTACAATTGGTGGTCGGTGGCAATGGCACCGCCACGGGGCAGGTGTATGTTAGCGGGACTTTGCCAAGCGGGGCTGTGGGTTCGGCGCTTACGGGCACGGGCCCGCAAAATATCGCCGTCGTAGGCCGCTATGCCTACATCGTCAACTTCAACGCCAGTACGCTGCAGATTTTCGACGTATCCAACCCTGCCGGCCCGCAAGTCATCAGTAGTACATCTACTAGTGCATCGCCGATTGGTGTCTTCGTCCAGGGTCGCTACGCTTACGTCACGACCAACAACAATGTTTTCCAGATAATTGACATTAGTAACCCGTTCAGCCCCTCGAGTATGAGTACGACCAGTTTGCCAACCAGTGCGTTCTACGTTTATGTCCAGGGCCGCTACGCCTACATAGCCGATACTAGTAACAA
>CAYUNY010000081.1:0-3474 GCA_964446315.1 uncultured Candidatus Saccharibacteria bacterium | reverse complement strand
GATCTGTTCCCAATGTTTACGGCAAGGTTCCCCGCCACACCAAGGTCAAGGTTAAGGCGTTGGATATAAATGGCAAGGTCTTCCGCGTGACCGCCGAGGACTTCCTGGCGCGCATTTTCCAGCACGAGATCGACCATACCAACGGCATCGTTTTCATTGACCACATAAAAGACCGGCCCGAGGCCTTCTACCAGTTGAGCGAGGATGGTAAATTGGAGCCCCTGGACTATGAAAAAGACGTCCGAGACGATCGTATTCTTTGGTAGCGGCTCGGTAGCCGCCGACAGCCTGCGCCGGCTGGCGCGGGATTTTGAGATTGAGGCCGTCGTCACCAAGCCACAACCGGCCCATCACAAATATGCCTTTCCGGTTTTGGAATTGGCCGAACAGCTCGGCCTAAAAACGCTCACCACCGCCGACCAAAAAGAATTAACAAAGCTTTTTGGCGATCGGCCGCTTAAAAGCCGACTGGGCGTGGTAATCGACTACGGAATTCTTATTCCCCAGCCGGTCATAGATTACTTTCCGGTGGGCATAGTTAACAGCCACTTTTCGCTGTTACCGCTCTGGCGCGGGGCCGATCCGATCAGTTTCGCCATCTTAAACGGCGACAAAAAGACCGGCGTCAGCCTGATGCTGATCGTTGAAAAACTGGATGAAGGGCCGCTGTTGGCCCAAAAAGCCCTACCCCTCCGGCCGGACGTCACGACCCCTGAGCTTACCGACGAACTGGTTGAATTAAGCCACCGACTGCTGGCAGAAAGCCTGCCGCTGTACCTCAGCGGACAGCTAAAACCCCGACCCCAAACCGGGGCCACGGCGACCTACTCACGCAAATTGACCAAACAGGACGGCGTCATTGACTGGCAGAAACCGGCCGCCGCGCTGGAGCGCGAGATCCGTGCCTACCAAGGCTGGCCGCGTAGCCGCACCACCCTTGGTAGTACGCCGGTGGTCATCACCAAGGCTCACACCGCCGCGGGCAACGGCACCCCCGGTAGCCTGCGCATTGAGAACAAGGAGCTGGGCGTTTACACCTCTGAAGACGCTTTGATTATTGACTCGCTGATTCCAGCCGGTAAAAAAGAAATGCCGGCCATTGCTTTCCTGGCCGGCTACCATCCGGGTTAAGTTACTGCTGGGGGCCGGCCGGGGGCTGTTGGACCGGGAAATCCGGTTGCGGCGGCGCTGGTGGGACTAGCGGAGATGGCGGTGTTGGATTGACGAAGGGTTGGGACGGTTGGGGCGCCGGTTGGGGCGGAGTGTATGTTGGAGGCGGCTGGGTCGGCATAGGCGGTGGTGGCGGAGCCTGGGGCTGGACCGGAGCCGGAGCTGGCGGCTGGGGTGGTTGCGGTGGTTGGTAAGACGGTTGGGGTGCGGGCTGGGGTGCTGGCGCAGAAATGACCTGGCCTTGGGCCACCGGGGCCGGGGCCTGGGCGGCCTGGCTACCGGCCAGAATCTGCGGCGCCTGCTGGGTTATTTCACCCTTTAGCTTGTCAAATTCTTCCTGGACGATCTCTTTATAATTGGGAAAGTTGGTTTCCAGCCACTTGAAAGCGCCGGCGTCGTCTTTGGCCTCGAAGTACTTCTCGAATTCGTCGAGCTGTTGGTTGCTCATTTGGTCTGCCAACCGGATACCGACGCGCATTTCGAGCGTTTCGTAGACGTGCTTTAAGAAGCTGTTTTTCTCGGCGTCCGGCAGGGGCCCCAGGCCGACTTCTTCGAGTAAACTGTTATCTATTTTGAGCATAAGAATATTGTATCATTTTTAAAGTTCGCGTTTGACGGCCTCCCGGGTGAACAGGTCGATATGGTCGCCTTCCTCGAGTGTCAGGCGCTTGGAAGTGGCCAGGCTCATGCCGCACATCTCGCCTTCGACGACTTCTTTAACGTCGGCCGGACCGCGTTTCAGGCCGGTGACTTCAACTTCCATCAGCTCTTCGTCGCCGCGGCTAACGCGCGCCAGGGCCGGCGCCGTCAGTTTGCCCTTGGTGACTTCCCCGCCGCAAATAACTTCGGTTTTGGTGGTTTTAAAGATGCCCTTAACTATCAGGCGCCCCAGTTCGGTTTCGACAATTTCGGGCCTCAGCAGTTTGGTAAGCTCGGTTTTAACGTCGTCTATAAGCTCGTAGATTACTTTATAAAGCCGCACCGAGATTTTGTCGCGGCTGGCCTGCTGGCGGCTGGAGGTTGGCAGTTCGATATTGAAGCCGTAAACAATAGCGCCGCTGGAATGCGCCAGGTGCAGGTCGTTTTCGCTGACCGGGCCGACGCCCGAGCCGACAATGCGCACCGAAACTTCCTCGGTATCGAGGGCTTTTAGGCTGTCTATAACAGAGGTCAGCGAGCCTTGCACGTCGGCTTTGACGATAATGTTCAGCTCTTCCAGTTTGCGGTCACGGTTGATCAGGCGAATCAGCTCACTGCTACCGATGTCAGTGCGACTGGCGTCGGCCCGGCGGTCGGTGAAAGCGGTGGCGGACTGCGCGCGGGCCTCTTTTTCGCTGGTTACGACCATGAATTCGTCGCCGAATTCTGGCAGGGTTTTAAAGCCCGTCACCACGGCCGGCGTCGAGGGACCGGCCTGCTTAATCGCCTTGCCGTCGGTGGTTTCGAGGTTGCGGATCTTGGCGTAGGTGCCGCCAGCGACTACAAACTGACCGGTTTTCAAAATACCAGCCTCAACTAAGGCGGTAGCTACGGGACCTCGGCCTTGTTGCACATGAGCTTCTATAATTAAGCCCTTAGCTGGGATATCTACATCGGCCTTCAGCTCTTCGACATCCGTTACTAGTAGTAACATATCTAATAATTCGGGTACTCCCTGCTTGGTCTTGGCCGATACCGGCATGACGATGGTGTCGCCGCCCCACTCCTCTGTTAATAAGTCGTGTTCCGATAATTCCTGCTTGAGGCGGTTAATGTCGACGCCTTCTTTGTCGATCTTATTGGCGGCTACCAGGATCTTAACGCCGGCTTTTTTTGCAAAACGGATGGCCTCGACGGTTTGCGGCTTGACGCCGTCATCGGCGGCCACCACCAGGATGACGATGTCGGTTAACAGAGCGCCGTGCTCACGGATGGCGGCGAAGGCCTCGTGGCCCGGCGTGTCCAGGAAAGTGATACTACGGCCGTTATGATCGATTTGGTAGGCCGAAATGTGCTGGGTGATGCCGCCGGCCTCGCCTTTAACGACGTCGGCGCCGCGGATGGCGTCTAGCAGGCTGGTTTTGCCGTGGTCGACATGCCCCATAACGGCCACCACCGGCGGCCGGGCTGTCGCTTTTGCGCTGGCAGTAGGTTTGGCATGAACCGGCCCGGCCGACTCGTCGCTTTTGCGCTTGGCCAGCTTCAGCCCGAGGTCAAGCTCTTCGACGATGATCTGGGCGGTGTCGAAGTCAATTCTTTCATTAACGGTGGCCATGATGCCGTTCTTCATCAGCTCCCCGATCAGTCGTGACACGGGGATAGACA
>CAYUNY010000080.1:0-3561 GCA_964446315.1 uncultured Candidatus Saccharibacteria bacterium | reverse complement strand
CCAAGCCCGAAGGACTGTTCGGTGTCGACCTGGCCTATGATCAAAACGGCCTACCTAACCCGACGGAAATCAACATCGGCCGCTTTTTTACGACCCATCAGTTTTTTACCGAACTGGGGCTCAATATGCCCTATATTTTCGTAAAACTGGCTTACGGCGAGAAGTTGCCAGCTATTTCTAAGAAACTCAACCCCGCGCCGAACCACATGGTCTGGATCCGCGGCATTGATTTCGAACCGGTCCTGGCTTCGGCCGCGGACATCGAGGCCGAGGTTATCAAACTGGAAAAACTGAGACAAGAAGTGAGTAAAAAATGAAGTTTCTGCTGACCGGCGCCTCCGGCTTTTTGGGCACCAAGCTGATTGAGCGTTTCAAAACCGAGCACCATGAAGTTCTGCTGTTGGGCCTGAGTCCGGCCGCCGATCAAGTAGCCGCTGACTTCATCACAGCCGATATTACCAATCAGAAACAGCTGGCCAGCATTGCCAAAGACGTTGGCCAACTGGACGCGGTGATTCATCTGGCGGCGGCCGTCCCCAAAAAAGCCGATGAGGACATTGCCACGGTCATGGACACCGTAAACGTGGGCGGTACCATAAACTTATTGGAGGCTTTCGGCGGGCAAACCAGGAACTTTGTCTACGCCAGTACGGCGGAAGTTTACGGGCTGCCTGATACCAAAGACAAACTGGACGAGACGACGTTGCCGGTGCCTCTGACTAACTATGGCGCCTCCAAACTGGCCGGCGAGTTATTCGTCAAAGTCTACGCCCACAAACACCAGCTGCCAGCGTCTATATTGAGGTTTAGCGTACTGTACGGGCCGGGCGATACCATAAACCGGGCCATTCCTAACTTTATTAAGCAGGCCTTGGCGGGCCAACCACTGCAAATTATTGGCGGCGAAGAGTTACGCGATTACGTCCATGTTGAAGACGCCGTGGAGGCCTTGTTCCTGGCGGCCACCAAAGCGCCAGATGGTCTATTTAACATCGGCACGGGGCAGGGCATAAAAGTCAGAGATGCCGCCCAGAAAATCTCAGCGCTGATTAATCCGGCGCTGGCATTCAATGTCCAGCCGGCCGCCAAAAAAGCGGCTGATATTGTCTTTGATACTACTAAGGCCGAGCAAATACTGGGCTTCAAACCAAAGTATATTTTTCCACAAAAACTGGAAGAACAAATTGCATGGCACAAATCCCATTAATCTTTGACCTCGACGGCACGCTGCTGGACACCTCAACCCGACACTTCACGGTGTACGAAACCGTCACTAAGCAATTCAATAGCACTGTGCTGGACAAAGATGCTTATTGGCAACTCAAGCGGCGCAACACGCCATGGCCGCAGATTCTGGCGGCCAGCGCTATCGACCCCAACCAGAGCCAGGCTTTCCTGGCAAAATTCATTGCATTGATCGAGCAGATTGACATGCTTAAACTTGACGAATTATTTCCGTTCAGCCTGCCGTGCCTGGAGCGGCTGTCGGCGCACCAACTGTACCTGGTCAGTCTGCGCCGCAACGAGGCCAACCTGCTGCAGCAAATTGAATGGCTGGGGCTGGCCCCGCATTTTGCCAAGGTTGTCACCGGCCACACCGAAAACGAAGGCTTTGAAATGAAAAAAGAGCTCATCAGCCAGCTGACCGATAAAAATGCAATCGTGATCGGTGATACCGAAGCCGATATTAAAGCCGCCCGGGCGCTGGGCCTCAAATCAATTGCCGTCACGTCCGGCATCCGCGATAATACCCGCTTAGAGCAAGCCTCTCCCGACCGGCTGGTGGAGTCTGTCGAAGCTGTAGACGAGTCGCTTATACAATCACTAATGCAGGCAAAGGAGTAACCTAAATGCCTAAGGCAAATCTGGATGAATACGTTGCCGGTTATACCGACTTTAACGGCTGGATGGCCGACAAGCGTTACGCACATTACAAACAGTATTACACCGGCAGAACGAGCCTGGAACTGGGACCGGCTGAAGGGCAGGGCACGGCCTATTTGCTGGATCATTTCGACAAAGTGGTTTCGGTAGATGGCAGCCAGGCCTTTATTGATCAACTTAACAAAATGTACGGCGACAACAAGAAGTTCACAGCGATTTGCTCGTACTTTGAAGATCTAAAGCTGGATGAGAGGTTCGATACCATTGTGCTGGGTCACATTCTGGAACACGTCGACAGCCCCGGCGAAGTTCTAAGAATCGCCGGCAAGTTTTTATCCGATAAGGGTGTCATTATTGCCGATGTACCTAATGGTAACTCTCTGCATCGACAACTTGGGGTGAAAATGGGTCTGCTGTCCAAAAATACCGAGCTTAACGACAGCGATATATCGGTTGGCCATCAGCGCGTCTACACGCCCGATACGTTCCGTGACGAAGTCAAAAACGCCGGGTTTGAAATCGTCACATTTGGCGGCGTACTTATTAAAGTTGTCTCCAACACCCAGATGCAGGAACAGTTCTCTCAGCAACAACTGGATGCCATGGTGGAAATTGGCGTTGATAACCCGGAAATCGCCGCCGATATTTTCATCGTCGCCCGACTCGCTTAATTATTGGGTAAGCGCTGGCCTGTTTATATTGGCTGCTTGAACAGTTTCCAGCCAGGCCTGGGCTGCCGGAGACTGAGACAGTGTCTCGACATCCTGACGCACTTCAGCTAGGTCAACGCCTTCCGCTTTCAGCCAGTCTATCTCATCGACGAAAAGGTGGTTGCCGGTTGTCAAACCGCCATGATCTAGAGCGTCAACGCCGGCGAATGTACTAGTCCAGCGGGCGATTTTACGATAGCGGTCAAATGAAGCATTGGATGTGTTGATAATTTCATCTGGCGTCACGAGCTCTCCGTCGGCATTACGTTTACCCAGCCAGTCACCGACGTGCAGCAGGCGTGACGCTGGCGGAACATCATGCATAGAGCGCAAGCTTTGGCTGCCAGGCATGCCGAGAATTGATTTTAGTGAAGGCAACTTGTCGAGCGCACCATCACGAAAGCCAACACGATGCGTGAATCTCTCAAACAAGATGTCATTGCGGTAAAACTGGTCGGGTGACATTAATCGGCCGAAATCATGCATCAGATTAAGCGCTTCTGCCTCGTCCGGATTAAGCTCCGGCAAGCCCATCTTATCTGCCAGCACCCGAGCATAGAGAGAAGCCAATTGTTCAGTTTCCCAGAAATTGCCCATCAGCTTTGGATTAGCCAGCGGCGCGGCATCAATAAAAAAACGCTTTACGGCAGCGACATCAGTCGGTCCCCAAGTCTTTTCAAGATAGAGAGGGGTGGCTGCTAAATCCTGCTGCGTAATAGCAGCCAGTGATTCATAGGCATCATGCTCAAAATAACGTTGGGCTTGTTGTTCGGGAGAAACAGGCGCAATCTGCATATCTATATTTTAACATAAAAATACAGATATGTAAATCTATAAAAGTGTAATTACCGGAAAATAAAGAATAGGCCGCCGATAATCAGAGCGACACCGACGAACTGGATGGAGTGCAAATGCTCACCCAGGAAAATGTTGTTGGCAATAATAATAGCCACCACGCTGCCCATAG
>CAYUNY010000079.1:0-3572 GCA_964446315.1 uncultured Candidatus Saccharibacteria bacterium | reverse complement strand
TTTCGGATCCGGTTTCTTGGGTGTTAATAACCGTTGCATCAGTAACACAACCGCTGTAGGCGACAATTCTGGCAATCGAATGGTCGCTACCTGGAGTTAGCGTCGGGGCCGTTGTGCCGCTGGAAAACCGGCCCCACCAGACATACAGTTTTTCGCCGCCAGTAACATCTATTGGCGAGCCGGTGACAGCGTTCCAGGTAATACTGCCGGCTGTGGTTATAGACAGCGAACCACCGGCAATTGTCGTACCGACCATGATGCAAATATCATTGGCGGCCATACCCGAGGGCAGGCCAGGCGTAATTCCCAAGGTAGTGCCGGCCGCTACTGTCCCGGCAGCTCGGAATACTGGTAACGCCATACTAAGCCTCTACCTCAAAGCGAGCCATTGGCAGGGCATGACGCTGCCGGAAGTTTCGCAGTACAATCGCCCGCTTTTGTTTGGGGGTGTAAGTCTTTAGCAAATACTGCCGAACAGTCTCACGGTTGGTGCCTATATGAATAACAATTTCAGCGATCGTAGAGCCGCCCTCAAACAGCTCGTAAATTTGATTTATTTTTTTGGCGTCTATTGGTTTTTGAGCCACGCTATTATTTTACCTTTGTGGAGCTCAAACAGCAATCATGATTTGGTGGTCATTTTTGTTTATTTTTTCTGGGGTCTAAGCGCCCAATCATAATACAAATATTCTATCCTTGTGGAGCATAAATAGCAATCATAAATTTAAGTCACAAAATTGCACCAAAAAGGGCATCTAATGTGGCCGTTTTTTTCTGCCTAAGTTTGGGCTACTATTACAGCCCGGCGCTACCCAGGAATTTCAGGCACGCATCAAAGCTACTCTGCTTTGCCTCCTTGTGACCGATGTTTATTTGTAGATATCTTTAGTGCTAAGGTTGTCCCAACCCGGGATTTTGTCGATGGTTGATTCTTCAAAATTAACGGCCGTTTCCTTTTTTCGGAAATGATCCAGCGACCATTTGTTGTAGGTCAGGTTTCGGCCATGCCGGACGTCTATGTGCGGTACGGCGGCCTTCCATTGCTCGGACTTTTCGCCGCTAAATGGCTCAAATTTCCTATCAAAATTTTCTTTGTCGAACGTTTCGATCCGCCATTTGTAATAATCAATCAAAATGTCGCGGTAGGCACACAGGCCGGAAACTTGGTCGGCGTCCCAATGCACGGCAAAACCATCTTCTCGAACTTTCCACCAATTGGTGTCGTAGTAAAAAGTGCCTTTGTCTTTGGGAGTAAAGTCAAAATGCTCGGGCGGGTAGAGGACATCATGCTCGGCCATAAAAACGATATCGGTGTCCAATTTTTCCAAGCCTTTGAGGATTTGTTTGAACATAGTTAAGTACGAACGAGGCTCTTTTGTTACAACATTTATCCCCATCTTATCCATAGGTTTTCTAGATGACGAGACCATCGGCATTTTTTTATCCTCAGCTATTTTGCGAAGCCGTGCTTGGACATTTCTAGCCAGCTTGAGTGTGAGTTCATTGTCCGTAAAATAAAGGATGCCTTTGCTGGGTCCACCGCTTTCTGCTGGCTTAGTTTTTTCCGGTTTTGCTTCGTCTTTTTCCTCCCAGTCCGGCACTGGGCCAAATTTGTCCAGCAGCCATTTCAAGTCGTGCTTGGCCTGCGGCCAGCTATTACCCAGCCATAATTTCCGGGAGTATTCCCGAGCCTTTTCCACTTGTTTCTGGGACTGTGGATAAGGGAAGCCGAAATCACCGCCCTGAGTCCTGAACATATGGGCGTACCAGGTCTTTTGGTTGACCATGACTTTACCGCCGGACAGCCAGGTTTTTAGGGCTACTTCGACGCCTTGCTGGCCCCAACTGCCGTGTTTTTCATCGCAAATATTGAGTTCCCAGTATTTGTCGCGGGTCAGCATAAAAAATGAGCCCTGTAAACTCATGGTTGGTGTAATGTCGCCCTGTCCTTCCGGCCGTCTTTTAAACTCATTAAAGTACTGGAAGTGCATGGTTTTATCAAACCGGTAGGACGTGCTCTGCGGGCTGGGTTTGGCGTACCACACTATGTCGCGCTCAGTTGGTTCACCGCACTCCTGGCACGGCCCAGACGGCCCTTGGTAACGCCGGTGGCCGTTTTTACAGACCCAGTCAAAGGCGTGTAGGTTGCGCATAGTCGGCACTATTGTCCAGTCGTCGTGGCCTTTCATGGCATCCATCAGCTTGACGTCAAAACCTTCATCAAAGGCACAGTGAGCGTCACATTTTATGACGTACTTGGCTTTACTCAGCCGGCAGATTTTATTGGTCATGGCGCGCTGGCCGATAGATTCTGAAACATAAACAATTTTGACATCCGGGTGGTCCGGAATACCCGGTTCGGCCCAAGCGCCATCTAGACCAACTAGAATCTCGGTCTTGCCGCGCCGGTTTTTAAGAATGTCAGCCACGGTGTTACTGATGAACATTTCATTACGAGCGGGGATGAGAATCGAGAGGTCGTAATCGCTCATCGATACTCCTTGACAATATCTTTGGCTTCGCCCCAGTACGGAATATTGTAGGCCTTGAGCTGGCCCGGTCGCTTCCTGGTATTGTTGGATAGCGGGTCAGTGCCGTCAATATGGTTGACATGGATGGATGGAACTTCGGCCCAAATGCGGGTATTGACATTGCGCGGCTTGAGCCCAAGATGGTTGGAATAACGGCCGACCTCACTGACATAGTACAAATTTTTGGGATGAAGCTTGCTGAGCTTTTCTTCCAGGGCATCAATGTATTCCAGCCGCGCCGCTATTAACGTGCAATTAGACACCCGCTGCTTAATGGAGAAAACCGGTTCACCCCACGTGTACAGCGACCACCTAGCCATATCGTAGGCAATCTCGTCCATGGCTGGGCGGTAGAAATTATAATGCTCCTTGGAATACAAAACATCGTCCTCGGCACTCGCAATGAAATCAGTCGTGGCCAGTTTGCAAGCCCGCAGCAATTGTTTGTACATGTTCAGGTGCGACCGTTCACCATCATCGATGATGTTGCGGCCGATGTCGATGGACGTGCGCGAAACGCTGATAATGTCATGGCCTTCAGCTGCCTTTAAAAAAATATCGCGCTGGTAGTTAGAGAAATGCTCCGGCAAACTATTAGCCGTTAAGTAAATGATGGTTAGGTCGCTCATCCCTTAAACTCCTTAAAATTACTCACCACCGATGTATAAACCCTGGATTTTTTATAATCATAGCGGTATTTAAAAAGCGGGAACACTTCTTCAATAAAGTGGAACTTAGATTCGTTACCGCCTTCGCTGTCGTGCAGGATTACATAATCAGCCAGGTTGGCAACGCGTTTGGCCTCTACCTTACGCCTGGAATCAGGCGAATGATCAATAAAGACCACGCCCCACTTACGCTCAATATCTATCTTATCCCAATCTTCTACCTGATGAATAGTATGCCCGGAATTTTCAAAGGCCTTATTCTGCTCATAATACTCCGGGTCATTTTCATAAGACACCAAAGGCCGTTTCTGATCCAGGCAGAGCCAGTGTAGAACGGGGGTGCTAAATACTCCCATGCCCAGCTCCAGAACCG
>CAYUNY010000078.1:0-3645 GCA_964446315.1 uncultured Candidatus Saccharibacteria bacterium | reverse complement strand
TCGGTGGTGCCGCCGCCGACGTCCATTAGGATGGCGCTGAGTGACTGGTTAGGGTTGTTGCCGATCACGGCCCGGGCCACGGCGAAAGGCTCGGCGGCCACGGCTAACAGGTCAAGATCAAGTTCCTGGGCGGTTTTTTCGAGGGCGCCAATATGGATCATAGGCGCGAAAGCCGTGTAGAGCTGTACTACTACGTCCTTGCCCTGAAAACCGATCGGATTGGTCACCGGGTAGCCGTCGATCTCAATGCTAACCAGCGCGCTGTTTACCAGCCGCACCTCGACCTCCTTACCGCCCAGTTCCCAGGCCAGCTGTTGTTTGGCCTTATCTTGAGCGCGGACCTGCACCAGGTTAATAATTTTTTCCATTTCGGGAATATCGAGCGGCTTGCTGGCCTGTTTGCGGGCCACCCTGACGGTGGTAGTGGTACCCTTCACCAGTTCGCCGGCAATACCGATAATACAGCTGCGCACGCTGATGCCAGCCTGTTCCTCGGCCTGGTTCAAAGCTTTGTCGCAGTTCTCGACCACGGCGGCGATGTCAGAAATGGCGCCGGCCTGCATGTCACTCAACCCCTGGTGGGCCCGGCCTTCGCCGACAATCTCGACGGTGCTGGTTTCCCTATTAACCTTGCCGATCAGGGCTTTAACGAATTCAGTGCCTATATCCAGGGCTACCAGATAGTCGTCGCCGGCCTGTTTGCCCGATTTGGCCTTGGCCCGCGCCGCAGTGGTTGCTTTGCCGGCGCCTTCGCGGGCCTTCTTGGCCGCCTGTAGACCGGCGCTTTTAACTTTTTCAAGCATATCCATTATTTTAGCACAGCAACCCCTAGCACGGGGTCGTGTATTATAAGATGCAATGCCTTACGATATCGCCTTGAGGGAGGGGTTTGACGGCGGACCGGAACTTCCGGAGCTGTATGACCAAGTACGCCCGCGCTACCCCGACGCTCTGTTTGAGGTGCTGATCGAGCAAACAGAGTTACGGCGAGGGTCTAAATTATTGGAAATCGGCCCCGGTCCGGGCACGGCCACCGAGCCAATGGCCGAGCTGGGATATGCCATCACCGCCGTCGAGCGTAGCGCTGAAATGACCAAGGCCGCTAGGAATAATCTGGCGCGATACCCCAAGGTTAATATCGTAACCGCGGATTTCGAAGATGTGGAATTGCCGGGCGCTAGTTTCGACCTGGTCTACGTGGCGAACTCCTTTCCCTGGTTAAAGCCAGAGGTCCGTTTCCAAAAACCACATGAACTGCTTAAATCAGCCGGGCATCTTGCCCTAATTCACACTAACTACCTGTCCGACGGCCGCGGCGACGCTTTTTATAAAGCTAGCCAGCCTATTTATGACGAGTACGTACCCGGCACCAACGTTGACTGGGTTAATATG
Organism: uncultured Candidatus Saccharibacteria bacterium; assembly: GCA_964446315.1. Lineage (GTDB taxonomy): Bacteria > Patescibacteriota > Saccharimonadia > Saccharimonadales > UBA4665 > UBA5150. Next base: position 2,253 of record CAYUNY010000078.1, on the reverse strand, counting down.
ACCGCCGAGCCCCGCGACGACCTGCCGAGCCGCAAAGACATCCAGCCCTTCAAACTCGATCCCGACTTGTTCGAGTTCGATCCGGAACGTTTTCACGTCTTCTCCAAGTACAGGGGGTTTAGCACGCAGGAGTATGTAAGTCTGCTAGGGACTTTCTCCACAAATTTGGCACTACCAGCAGGCAAGCGCCGTGAATTTCTGGGCGAGATGGCCACACTTATCGACACACGGTTCGGCGGCTATGTCAGCTGGCACTTCGGCATGTCGCTAACCATCGGCCGGAAAATCCCATCTATTGCAGAACGGCTTTGATTCGGCGGATGCCCGCCGAGCTCGATTCCTCTTTGATAATCTTGAAGCGCTTGCCGTCCTCACCCAGGACTGCCGTGTTATCTACATGAGGCCCGCCGCAGATTTCGAAGCTGAAGGGTTTGTCGGCGCCGTCGGCAATCATTTTATAAACCTTAACGGTGTCGCCGTAGCGGTCGCCAAACTGCCCAAGCGCGCCTTTCTCTTCGATAGCCACTTTAGTCGGGTATTCTTTGAATGTCACTTTGAGATCTTTATCAATCTGCTCGTTAACGATGTCTTCAACTTTTTTTATCTGTTCGGGAGTCATTTTTTCAGGGTGGCTAAAGTCGAATCTTAACCGCTCCTCAGTTATGTTCGAGCCGCGCTGAATGACGTGATCGCCCAACACGTCGCGCAAGGCCTGGTACGCCAGGTGCGTGGCGGTGTGGTACTTTTTGTGCTGTTCGGTATGACCACCCAGTCCGCCTTTAAAGGCGCCCTTGCTGGCGGTCTGGCTTCGCTCACGTTGCTCTTTCATTTTGGAATCAAATTGCTTCTGCCAACCGACTGTACTAATTCCTGACTTAAATAACTCTTCCACTGTGAGTTCTTTAGGGTAGCCGTATGTATCGTACATTAGAAAAACTAACTCGCCGGGATTCCTGAATGATTCCTTCATATTTACATGTCCCTGCTCTTCGAACCATTCCATGCCGGCGGATATTTTTTTAAGCAGGGACTCTCCCTTGCGGAGGGTTTGGCGGAAGATTTTTTCTTCTTTGGCGAGGGTTTCGATGACCTTATCGCGGTGGGCTGCGACTTCCGGGAAATCGTCTTTATAAAGATCGGTAACGACAGGCACGACTTGTTCCAGGAAGTTTTGCTCGACGCCCAACTCAAAGGCAAAGCGGATGGCCCGGCGCACCAACCGGCGCATGACATAGCCCTGTTCCTTGTTGCTCGGCGTGACGCCGTCTACCGCCAGGAAGGTGGCGGCCCGTAGGTGGTCGGCGATAACGCGCATGCTCTTGGTGTGCGATTCGTAGTTTTTGCCTGAGATCTCTTCAAGCTTTTCAACGATCGGTTTCAGCAGGCTGATCTTAAAAACATCCGTGTCGTGTATCGACGCCAGGGCGATGCGCTCCAGGCCACCGCCAAAGTCGACATTCGGTTTAGGCAGCGCCTCGAAGCCTTTGGCGGTGCGCTTGTAGGCCATGAAGACGCTGTTGGCGATTTCGATGAAGCGGCCGCAGTCGCAGTTGGGGTGACATTGCTCACCCCACTTGGTGTCGTGTTCCGTGCCAAAGTCGTAGAATACTTCGGTGTCGGGGCCGCCTGGGTCGCCGACCGGCGTGGAAGCCTCGGCGCCGGCCCGGCTCCACCAGTTCTTACTGCCGTCATAAAAGAAGATCCGGCCTTTGCCCATACCTTTTTTATAACCGTCGGCTTCGGAACCGATTTCGACCTGCTCGGTTTTGATTTTCTTTTTGGCGAAAAGCTTGGCCCATAATTCGGCGGCCTTGGTGTCTTTGGGAATATCAAATTCTTTGTTGCCCAGATAGCAGGTCACGTACAGCCGCTCAGGATCCAGCCCGACCGTGTCGGTCAGGAATTCGAACAGCCACGGAATTTCATCTTCTTTAAAATAGTCACCCAGCGACCAGTTACCGAGCATTTCGAAGAATGTGGTGTGACGGTTATTGCCGACTTCTTCGATATCTTGGGCTCTTAGACATGTCTGAGAGTCTACAAGACGCGTCCCCTCGGGATGTTTGGCGCCGAGCAGGTAAGGGATCAGCGGCTGCATGCCCGAACCGGTGAACAGCGTGGTCGGGTCGTTATAGGGCACTAGCTGGGCCCGCGGAATCACCTTGTGTCCGCGCTCCACGAAAAAATCCAGATAAGCTTTGCGAATTTCCTGCGCTGTCATTGTGTTAATTATAACAGAGGTGCTTTAGCATT
>CAYUNY010000077.1:0-3710 GCA_964446315.1 uncultured Candidatus Saccharibacteria bacterium | reverse complement strand
CCAGTGATGGCTCTGCCTGTGACAACACCACTAAGGACTGTGCGCAGTACACGCTGAGTGCTACCTATGAGGGTGGTGGAACCTTCACCAAGAGTAATTTGAACTAGACTTCAGATTCTCCAAAAGAGCGCTCCGATGAGCGCTCTTTTTATATGCTTAACCCCCAGTTATACTGAGAGTAATGAAGATTTACTCGTGGAACGTCAATGGTATTCGGGCGGTGGTCAATAAGGGTGCTTTTCAGGACTTCATGGCCAAACACCAGCCCGACATCCTGGGATTGCAGGAGACCAAGGCCGAGCAAGGCCAGGCCGTGATTGATCTGAAAGGTTATGAAGAATCCTGGAATAGTGCGGCCAAAAGGGGCTACAGTGGTACGGCCATTTTTAGCAAAATGAAGCCACTCAAGATTGAAAACGGCTTCCCGGAAGCATTTATTGCGGAGTTCAAGCTGCATGGCGACACCTACGGCGACCCGAACAAGGAGGGCCGCGTCATTACCGCCGAGTTTGACAAGTTTTTCCTGGTCTATGTCTATACCATCAATGTCAAAGATGACCTGAGTCGGTTAAAACTGCGTGAAGTCTGGGACAAAGCTTTCCTGGCCTGGCTACAGAGGCTGGAGAAACGAAAACCAGTCATTTTCTGTGGCGATTTAAACGTCGCCCACACCGAAGCTGATTTAGCTAGACCGGCAGCCAATGTTGGCAAACGCGGCTTTACGGACGAAGAACGAGCCGGCTTTCAAAATCTGATAGACCACGGCTTCGTTGATACGTTCCGTTTGTTCAACAAGGGCAATGGCTACTATACGTGGTGGACACACTGGGCAAATGCCCGGGCCCGTAATGTCGGCTGGCGGATTGATTACATTCTGGTTTCCGCTGCCTTGAAGGATAAGGTCAAAGCCGCTGCCATTCATCCCGATATCATGGGCTCCGACCACTGTCCCATAAGCATAGAGCTAGAGGCCTAAATGACACCCGACGAACACACTATTAATGAATTCTTCCTCGACGTTGGTGATGGCCACCAGCTCTACGTGCAGGACTGGGGCAATAAAAAAGCGAAGAGGCCAATCATCTATCTGCATGGCGGGCCGGGCAGTAGTTGCAGTGACAAGGCCAAGAATAAATTCTCACCCGACAAACAACGGGTGATTTTCTTTGATCAAAGAGGTAGTGGCAAGAGTTTACCGTACGGTTCGCTAGAAAATAACACCACCCCTGACCTGGTGGAAGATATCGAGAAAGTCGCCCAACATCTGAAGTTGGACACTTTTGTTTTGACCGGTGGTTCGTGGGGATCTTCGCTAGCTCTTTTTTATGGCATAAAGTATCCTCATCGTGTTGCCGCCATGGTCATTGATGGCATTTGGACCTGTCGAAAAATTGAAAACGACTGGGTGGAGAAGGGTGGCTTTAGAAAATTTATGCCTGATGTCTGGCAAAAATATGTTGATACCGTACCCGAGAAACATGCTCATGATCCCAGTGCATACCACTTTAAGCGCATTCTGGGCAATGATGCCAATGCCGCGCGTGATTCGGGCTACGCCTATGAGAGCCTGGAGAGCGGCGTATTAGGAATGGATGACCGTTTTGTGCCCGAGAATCTGGACGAGTATGATCCAGCCGGCATCCGAATTGAAGTCAGTTATATAGTTAACGGCGCGTTTATGCCTGAAGGCTACATTATAAAAAACGCCAATAAGCTGACAATGCCAGTATGGCTGATCCAGGGACGCTATGACATGGTCTGTCCGCCGGCTACCGCCTACGAGCTGTCACAAAAACTGCCAAATGGCGAGTTGATATGGGCGATCAGCGGTCACAAAGCCGAACACGAAATGTGGAGTATCGCTAAGCTACTCTTGTTGCAAGCAACTCAGGCTTGATAGGCCTGATCTAAATCCATTGAAGCCTTCGCCACGCTTCCGGTGGGTAAGTAACCCCCACTCTGGTGCTGCCAGAGTTCGGCGTAAATGCCGGATTGTTTCAGTAACTGTTCATGGGTGCCTTGCTCGACAATCCGACCTTTGTTCATGACTATAATCCTGTCGAGCCGCTGAATCGTACTGAGGCGGTGGGCAATCACAATCGCCGTGCGGCCTTTCATGAGTTTCCAGAGTGCCTTCTGAATATATTTTTCGCTACGACTATCGAGTGCGCTGGTGGCTTCATCCAATATCAGGATCGGTGCATTGCGTAGCAATGCCCGCGCCAAAGCTACACGTTGGCGCTGACCGCCGGATAGTTTCACACCTTTTTCTCCAACCAGTGTATCGTAGCCGCTACTCAATTCTTTGGTGAACTCGTCAACATAGGCCGCGTGGCCGGCAGCCAGCAAAGCTTTCTGGTTGGCCGCCGGCCGGCCGTAGGCAATATTTTCGGCAATGCTACGATGAAACAGTAGAGGCTCTTGCGGCACATAGGCGATATGCGAACGCAAATCTTTTTGGGCCAGGTCTCTGATGTCTATGCCGCTGATATTAATGCTACCGTCAGTGACATCCATAAACCGCAGCAATAGCTTGGTCAGAGTAGTTTTACCGCTGCCGGAGTAGCCGACCAGGCCGACGCGTTCACCCGGCGCAATAGTCAGGCTGAAGTTTTTGACGGCATACACCTTTTTGGGTGCATCACTGTACTGGAAACTGACGTTGTGTAGCTCAATTGCGTAGTCAGCCTTTTTAGGCAGTTTAAGAACTTCGGTTTTATCCAGCACGGTAGAAGGTATCAGCATCGTTTTGACGGCTTGGTGGGCCGCACTCATGGTGGCTTCATAGGCCTTGATGAGATCGGCAATATCCTGAGTGGCCATCACGAGCTTAATAACGTACAGCTGCACCAACACTACAATGGCAATTGAAATACGGTGTTGTTCATAGAGACGCGCCGTCAAAATCAGGAGTAAGAATGTCGCTACGGCCGCCAGAAACATGCGCCCAATATCTGCCGGAATGGACGTCAGCCATGACATAAATTGCGTATCCGCCAGTTGTTTGAGCGGACGCCGCAGCCGCCTAATCTCGTAATCTTCAGCCGCAAAACTCTTCACGGTCGAGCCATGTCCGAGAGCGTCGCCAATCACACCGGCAGTTTCGCTACTCGCCTCGCTCAGCAAACGCCGGAACTTAATCCGCCATTTCGTAATGGCAATCGTAAAACTCAGCACCAACAGCATTGATATAAGGGTCACGCCGGCCAGCAATAATGATTGATAGGCAATAATTATGATGCTGCTCAGGACAATAATGACTTCCTTGAGAAAGCCGTTAAACAGCAGTTGGCTGTATTCATCAAGTGTTTCGCGCAGCCTGGTGGCCTGTGAGCCAAGACTCCCCAAGTAGGTATTATTGAGAAATTCATAATCCTTGGCGAGATAGTTGGCAAACACCTCACGCTGGACGTATTGCATACCCACGCGTGCTCCGCGGATAACTGCAATACCGCCTATGCCCCATAGCACGCAATAGGCCAAAGCCAGTAACAATACCGCCAGTGCGTAGTGAAACACCTGCTCAAAATGTTGCGTGATGATGGCTTGGAGGCCATAGGCCACAGCAAAGGGAATCAGCACGTTGTAGACCAGCACGGAAAGCGGTCGGGTCAGCGCCCAGACTATCAAGTCTACCGGATCTTGCCACCAGGCGCGCTGGAAAAGACGGTGGATGGCACGGGACGCCTCACGATCCCGCTTGGTGTACA
>CAYUNY010000076.1:0-3806 GCA_964446315.1 uncultured Candidatus Saccharibacteria bacterium | reverse complement strand
CGCTATCTGACGTCGCGCGCGGCACGGCTGTAGAAATTAAGCTACAGCGAATGCGTAGTTAGGCTTGAAAAAGCTAGCTACGCGCTCTTTAAGACTTGCATCTAAAGATTTTGCCTATACGCTGACAAGCGACCTGCTGATCTAACCGATAAAGTCCAACGTCAAGCTTAAAATTCAGCCCCGTAAGAAGTCATTATACCAGTTTTGGTCAATAAATGCTAGTGTTTAGAGCTAGCTGGAATTGACCTTGGATAAATTCTATGGTATCGTATCTACCAAAATCAGGTAGGAACCGCCATGCCCCTAAGTATCGAAGAAGTCACGACCGAAGATCTCGTAAGGGAACTCTCGCCCGAAGCGCTCCAGTATTTTGCACAATTGGAATTGTCCGACGAATGGCCCTCGTACGAGAGCGTATTGAGCGGAAAATTCGTGAGGTTAGGCGAAGTACTCCTGCTTGGTTGCACCATAAGCCACGGGAAACCGGATTACAGGGGGAGCCGGCACTCCATAAAGCACATAGATCTGCTCGACCGTGGGTTCATGCTAGGTGATGAGGTGGTAGAGAAAATAGAAGCCACCGCGCCTAAAGAGGGGGAATATCTTAAGGGTCACTGGCCGCTCATGGATGCCGGCTGGTCGAGAATATACACCGGCTCGGACGGCCTGCCTCGCGGCTTAAAGCTAGACGATAGAAGCTACGATTTTGGCCAGGCGAGCGAAGCTATAAGGCATGCTACTGGTGAAATTGCACAGCGGATATTGGGTTCGGAAATAGCCGTAACGGCTGAGTTGGGTTAGAGCTATATCCCGAGTTGGTGGTCGCAGGCGCCGGCTTTGCCGGGGCGACAGACCAGGCGGTGAAGGCGTTGCAGGCCGGTGACCAACTGCATTAGCTGGTCGTCGCCAAGGCTGGCGAAGTCTTGGCCGAAGTCGCGGCGCAGGACGTTGTTGGCGGCTTCGGTGACCTGCATGCCCTTGGTGGTGGGCGTGGTGATGTGCTTGCGGCGGTTTTGTGGGTCAGCTTTAGAAACCAGCAGGCCCTTTTCTTTCAGGAGTTTGATCTGGCGGCTGACACTGGCCTCGGTTTGGCCCAACGAGTCGGCGATGGCTCGTTGTTGAACGCGCGGGTTCCACTCTAGTACCATAAGGATCTTGAACTGGCTGAGGCCAATGCCTAGCTGTTCCTGCAGGGCCTGGTCGGACTGCTTGCCGATAACGGCGGCCAGGTGATGAACAAGATAACTGAGGTTGTTGGCGGGTCCCATACTTCCAGTTTATTCTGCTAACACTTAACGCGTCAAGTTTGCCAGGATAGGTAGAGGTTGTACCATTCTTCGAGGCTGAGGGTTTGGGCGCGACGGCTTGGATCGATATCTACTGATTCGCAAATTGCTTTGGTCGCCTCTTTGTCTAGCCCGAGACCGGCGCTGACACTGTTGAGCAGGGTTTTGCGGCGCTGGGAGAAGCCGGCTTTAACCAGGCGGAAAAACTCTTTGGGGTCAAGGTCGTCGAACAGTGCATTTGGGCGACGCTTAAGGATCAGGATTTGCGAATCGACTTTAGGGGGCGGTGTGAATAAGTGGGCCGGGACTTCCCTGCCTAGGGTGACTTCCCAGTAGAACTGGGCGGTGACGCTCAGAATGGACATTTGGCCTGGCTTGGCAGTGACGCGCTCGGCGACTTCTTTTTGGACCAGCAAGGCGGCTATGGCTGGGGGGTTGAGCGTTTCGCTGATAACTCTTATCAAATTGCTGGTCAGGTAGTACGGAATGTTGGCGGCCAGTTTGTAGCCAGATGGCAGGGCTGTGAAATCAAAGCTCAGGATGTCCTGGGTGACTATCCGTAAGTTGGCGGCTTTGACTTTTTGGGGCAAGGTGGCGGCCAGCTTTTCGTCGAATTCCACGGCTATTACCTGCCTGGCCCGTTTTGTTAATAACTCCGTTAGCGTGCCCAGGCCTGGGCCTATTTCCAACACGGTGTCTTCGGGTTTTATGTCGGCAGAGTCGACCATGGCCGACAGGCTGTCGGCGTCGTAAAGCCAGTGCTGGCCCAGTGATTTTTTGGGAGCCGACGAGTTGCTCATTACCAGTTACGGTAGTTAACCCAGTGGCTATAGGCGTTGGCCCAGCCGCCGTAGTGAGCTTGGGCGTAGCCGTTGCACCAGCGTAGCTGGGTGATAGGGTTGCTTTGCCAGTCACTGCCTGCACTGCTCATCTTACTGCCCGGGTAGGCCTGGCAGAGTCCGTAGGCGCCACTGGCGTTTTGGGCGTTAGGATTCCAGCCCGACTCGTGGCTGATAATATAGTCGGCGTAGTTGTAGTCACCGGGCCCTATGCCGGCCAGGGCCATGTCGCCCTTGATACCGCTCAGCGAGGTACCAACGACCAGAATCTGAGTCACCGGCGCCTTGGTTACGACTTTCTGTATAACGGTACGGCCGGTTTCGACATTGTTGGTTAGCGTCACCTGATATGTCACAACCTGCTCACCCGGCGAACCCTGCTGGCGAACGGCCTTGGTGCCGTAGGCCAGCGAATTGTCATTAATGTTCTGTACCGGCGTGGCGATCTGCTCCGTAACCGTTTCGGTCTTGGTGCCGGTGCGCAGGAAGGTAATCTGTTCGTTTGGCGTGATCGGCGTGTTCAGCGGTACGCTCAGGGTGTCTTGTTTGGTCAGCGAAATGTGCTTTTCTTTCATTAATCCGGCGACCGTTTTGGCGTGCGTACGCAGAACCACTGGCGTGCCGTAAAGATCAACATTAACAGGGGTGGCACGGTTTATTAAGATTTGCTTGCCTATGGCGCCGTCTGCAATAAAGTTTTGCACGGGGTCGCTGTTGGCAATGTCTTCCGGGTACAGCGCGGTGCCGCTTTGCTGGGCGATGGCCCGGCCCGTGGTAGAGGCGCTGAAAGTGAAAGTTTTTTGGGTGCCATCTACGATTTCGACCGGTACCGCCCGGTAAATATTAATACGGAACTTATCCTGGTGAATCGGCGTATTCAGGGCGGGCTCCACAACGTCGCCCTGTTTAAGCGTCAGGCCGAGCTTTTTAAGCAGGGCGCCAACAGTCGGTTCTTTGCTGGGCACCACCTGCTGTAGATGGTCGTGCGAAATAATAACCACTTTAGCGTCGTGCACCGGCGGCAGATTATTAGTGTGGCGGGCCAGCAGATAGCCGCCGGCCGTTAGCAATAACAGAAATCCAATCACGAAGAATGGCACGGCGTGGGGGTGCCGGCTGGCCCTCTTAACTTTCTTAATGCGTCTGGGCAGACGCACCTGTCGGAAACGGGCAAACCTAACTTGTAATCTCTCAAATTTCTTACGCATTGGTCAGATAACTATTGTAGCAAAAACAGCGGTGGTGCGACAGCTGGCTAGAGCTTCTCTAGCGGCGCGAAGCTCAGGTTAAGCTTGCGGGCGCCCTTGCCTTTGAAATAGACCACTACGGTGTCGCCCTCGATCTCCAGCACCGTGCCCATACCGAACACCTGGTGCCGCACCCCATCCCCCTCACTAAGATCAGGAACATAACGAGGCTCGTTGTTTAGAACTTCCTCACTTTCTACCGAAGGCCGTTCTGTGCCTGAGGAGAAAGCTGCGGAAGTTCCGAAACTATATGTATCGTTTGACTGGAATTCGCCGTCGATTTCTGAGAGGAAGCGGCTGGGCGGATTGTGCTGGACGCCGCCGTAAAGCAGACGGCCGGCGGCATAAGACATGTAAAGTTCCTGGCGGGCGCGGGTCATGCCAACGTAGCAAAGGCGGCGTTCCTCTTCCATTTCGGATTGCTCGTAAAGGGC
>CAYUNY010000075.1:0-3807 GCA_964446315.1 uncultured Candidatus Saccharibacteria bacterium | reverse complement strand
ATGTTTCCGGCAACATCAAATCCGGCGGCCAAGTCCAGGCCAACACCCTCGACGCCGCTACCAGCGGCGCTCTCACGGTCGGCTCCAGCAATGCCACCTCCATTTCACTGGCTAAGAACACCACGCTTGGCAGCGGGCTGACCATGACCTTGCAAGGCAATAATGCTTTGACCCTCGGTTCCACCACCAACGCCGGCGGGATCCTGTTCCAGGACGGTACGTCCAACAACCGGGTGGTGACCCTAACAACCCCTGGGCTTACCAACAGCTATTCATTGTCATGGGCAACTTCGGGTGCCACCGGTAGTCAGTGCCTGCAAAGCACCAGCGGCTCCACCAGCACTGTTACATTACTGCAATGGGGCAGCTGCGGCAGCGGCGGCGTCAGCCTCGCTGCAGTCGATAGCGCCGGTTCGCCCAACGCCAACGGTGCCACGCTCACCGGCACGGTGCTCAATCTCAACTCGGCCGATGGCAGCAACCCAGGAGTAGTCAATGCCACAACCCAGACATTCGGCGGCAACAAGACCTTCAGCGGTACAGTCACGGTCAACAACACCGTGCTTATTCAACCAGCCAGTGACAGCACAGCCGTCTTCCAGGTCAAGCAGAGCAGCGGTGCTGGTGGCAACCCGGTACTTACGGTGGACACGACGAACAGCCTGACCATTGCGCGCGGCATCAATAGTGATGCCAGCATCGGCAGTGAACTAGGAGACCAATCAGGCGGCAACAACAACTTCGCGACTAACTGGACGACAACCAACTGGACATTGCTCTCCAGTAATCACCAGGCCCAGCACAACACCGGCAATACCAGTGCTCTCATCTACACTGGCTTCACACCGACCACCGGAGCGACTTATCAAGTGACCTTTTTCGTCACCGGCAGCCCAACTGCGGGTGAGAGTATTACTCCCAAGATTGGGGGGGTAAACGGGCAAGTGATTTATGGAAATGTCAGTGCGGAAGCTCAGGTTATGACCGCTACAGGAACAGGCAGCCTGACGTTCACTCCGACAAGCAACTGGAACGGTATCATCAGCATAGTATCTATCAAGCAGGTTACATTGGCTAAGGCAGCATTGACTGTCCAGAATAGCGCCGGTAATGCAAGCTTGGAAGTTCGCACTTCTACTCTAAGCGCCAATACTTTCTTGGGCGTTGGTTCCGGAGAGGCTAACACCACGGGCTTACAAAACACGGCTATCGGCACCGATGCGTTGCTAGCAAATACCACCGGAATCGAGAACACTGCCACCGGCGCCTTCGCCATGGAGAACAACACCGTTGGCCAGGGGGACACCGCCAATGGCGCCTTCGCCCTGTTCGCCAACACTGCCGGCTTCCAAAACACCGCCACTGGCGCCTTCGCCCTGCGGTTTAACACTACCGGCTTCAACGATACGGCAATCGGTAACACTGCGCTGCAGTCCAACACCACCGGCACACAAAACACTGCCGTTGGTAGCGCCGCCATGTTCTCCAACACCACCGGCACACAAAACACTGCTTTAGGCTATCAGGCCGGCTATAAGGACAGCGGTGGGTTCTTTGCTGCCGGCACTACATTACAAAATGCCACTGCCATTGGCGCCAATGCCCTGGCACAGGCCAGCAATTCACTGGTACTGGGCAGTATCGACACAGCCACCAGCGTCGGCATCGGCAGCACCATCCCGCTTAACACATTTAGTGTCAGTGCGGTTGACTACAGTACCGGCACGGCAGGCACCAGCGGTTCGAGCTCAACTACGGTGACAGGCAGCGGGACTACCTGGACATCCGCCATGATCGGCGAGCAGTTCATCTTCCAGGATGGCCAGACCGGGACGATAACTGCCGTGGGCAGCACTACTAGCCTGACACTCAGCGCCTCGGTCACCGAAACTGGCACTACCCAGCACTACCGCATCCATCACGTCGGTTTCCAGGCCACCAGCAGCGGGACAGCCTTCATCCAACAAACATCGACCTCGGCTTTCAAGGTGCAGGATACCACTGGCACATCCAACTTGTTTAATATCGACACTTCAGGCAATGTGGTGACAATCGGCGGGTCTGTCAACGCTTCGACTATCAGTATCGGTACCGTCGGTTCGGCGGCCGTGGCCTCAACCGTTCATATAGCAGATACCAGCGGCAATGCCACCCAAACAGTAACAATCGGCTCAACTAGTTCCGCTAGCGCAACTACTATCCAGGGCGGCAGCGGGGACATTACCCTCAATACTAGCGCGGGTAACAGTGTGGTCATAGGTTCGGCTACCACCGACACTAGCATGGTATTGCTCCAGCCGGATTCATATTCAACCTATGATGATTCCGGAACAACATGTACGACAACGGTTAACCAGGGGGCGTTTTACTACAACACGGCATCCGGCAGTTTACGCACGTGTCGCAGTAGCGGCTGGGAAGATGTAGTTACAACTGCCGCTCTAGGCCTGCAGCTGTTTGGTGTCGTACCGGACAGTGGCACGAACCCGGGTGACCTGGCAGGCATTGTCAGCGGCGGCGGTCCTTGCGAGGTAATTTGGACAGCGGTGAATTCTGTGTCGGTCAACTCCTGCGTCGCTTACTCTAGTGGCCGTAAAGTGATCGTTTCATCAACCTCATTCAGCAGCCTGACCGGTACTTCCGGCCAGTTCCGCCACATCTGCCTTAACGGCACTGACAACCAGCCTTCCCTCTCGGCAGCCGGTACGGAAACGGCCAACTTGCCTACATGGAGCGTGACGGCCCCGGTGCTTTGCCTGGCTGACATTAAGTTCGGCGGCACCAACACCATGGCCAGCGGCGGTTTGTATGACCTGCGTACCTTCACCACTACCAACAAGACATTTACGACCGTTAACGCCGCAGTACCTTACGGCACAATGATAATCGGTACCGGTACCGCCGGCCAACATGCTCAATCCAGTGCCGTAACTCAGCTCGTTGCTGGTGTAGTAGTTGCCTCTAGCGGGGCTGCCCAGACCGCAGCAATAAACGTTATTTACGCCTACAGTGGTCCAGCTTCAGTGAAAGCTACGGCTGGCTCCGTCAACGCTAAGGTACAAACTACCACAACAGCTGGTTACGCCATAACAAGTACCAGTACGACACTCGGGACGGTAGCCGGTTTCTCTCAAAACGCATGGAGTATCACTTGTACCTCAGCGGCCACCTGCCAGTCGTCTCTGTTCTTCTTGTTCTCACCAAGGTAAACATATGAAGATAGTAACAATCCTATTGGCCATGGTACTAATCCTCGCTACGGGAGCAGCCAGCTGGTTCCTGACGCACCAAAAGTCCGGCGGCGATTTGCCGGCGAGCGTGAAAAGCCAGCTATCCTTCAGGGCGTATGTACCCTCGGGTGATTTCACAATCGCTCCGGGTACTATTAAATATGATGGCATGAAGGCCGTGTTGAGCCTAAAAATCAATCGGCTGGGCAAGCCCTTTGTGGTACTCACGGAGCAGCCCTACCCCGATACTCTTATATATGACAAGCTCATCGGCACTATGTCAGCCGAACGGGAAGTTGGCAATAGTGTGGGTAAGGCGACGGTTACGCATCCAAAATCCGCTCCAGACAAGGAGGTGGTCGTCGTCCAGGCTGACGCCACCCTCATGTTCGCTTCATCCGATGTTCGGCTGAAAGACGCTGATTGGCGGTCGTTTCTGAACTCATTGCAGGCTCTGGATTAAACCGGAACAATAGCTTTACAACGCTTACACTTTAAAAAATTTCAAAGAGCCTCCAAACTGCGGCGTATAATGGTGTGTGATGAGGCTGTTTGGGGGTTTGTTGGTATTGCTATT
>CAYUNY010000074.1:0-4160 GCA_964446315.1 uncultured Candidatus Saccharibacteria bacterium | reverse complement strand
CATAAAGGTTTGATTTATAACGGGGGAGTTGGTATGATTACCCCTGTTATAGGTATGGGCTCGTAGTGAAGAGGCCTATCACGCCTCCCTGTCACGGAGGAGATCGCCGGTTCGAATCCGGTCGGGCCCGCCAATTATTAGTCTTGTATTCGGTCAGGTCATTGACATATAGTAAAGCTTATGTTAATATCCATATATGCCCGTAGAAACAAAAATGACCGACACTATCCTGAAAGCCCACGCCAGGGCAGCAGATTTTCACCTCAACCCGCAACCGGAGGTTGATTATAGCCGTCTCTCGCAAGCCGTGCACAGAAGCCTTACCCAGCCGCAAGAGAAAATGCCGACCCGGCAGGCTGAAACCCACCGCCGGCAGGCTGAAATACATATAGCTGTGCTTGCTACCGAAAACGCCGCGGAAGTCGTGCCGGTAGCCACTCCCAACTTGGCTAAGGCTCATGGCAATGTTATGCGAGCTCCGGTTCCGGCCACCGCCCACTAATAAGGGGAGCTTGAGCCCGAACTGCCGGTTTTGCGGATGAAGAGCAGGTAGATAAGGCCGTAAACGACGATGGCAACGACCAGGTAGATGACCAGCCATTGCCACTTCGGGCGTTTGCCGTAGCCTTTGGTTGGTTTTTGGGTTGGTTGAGAATTTTCCGGTTCCATAGACAGCTCCCTCATTAATGATAAGTATTATACGCCCGCGGCGGGCTTTTGTTATTATTGGCGGGTGAACCATGTTTATAGCGCGCATCCCGAAGAGCCACACAAGTCGCATCGCGCGGCTTGGCTTAGGGCGGCGGTGCTGGGAGTGGACGACGGAGTGGTATCGACCTCCAGCCTGATGCTCGGCGTTTTAACGGCCAGGGCAAGCCACTCCGCCATCTTAACGGCCGGCATTGCCGGGCTGACTGCCGGCGCCCTATCGATGGCCGTCGGTGAATACGTTTCGGTCAGCTCGCAAAAGGATTCCGAAAAGGCCGATATCGCCATGGAAGAACGCTCTTTGGTGGCGAACCCAAAAGAGGAACTCACCGAACTGGCCAAGATTTATGAGGCCCGCGGCCTCGACGCCGACCTGGCGGGGAAGGTGGCACGACAGCTTCACGACCACGACGCGGTGGGGGCTCACACCAGGGACGAGCTTGGTATCGATCACGAATCATTAGCCAACCCTATGCAGGCCGCTATCGCCTCGGCTACGGCTTTCTCGGTCGGCTCGCTGGTGCCGGTGCTGGTGGCCGTGGCCTCAAAATCGAGCGGCCAAACCAAGGCCTGGCCCTTGGTCACGGCATCGCTGGTGGCTTTGGGAATATCGGGGGCCATTGGCGCCTATATAGGCGGCGGGCACAAAGTCAGGGCGGCCAGCCGGGTCTTCCTCGGCGGGGCCGCGGCCATGGCCATAACGGCGCTCATCGGCCATCTGGTCGGCACCAATTTATAATCTGATCCAGCTGGTATAATTACTCGGTACTTGGGCCACCTTAGCTCAGTTGGCTAGAGCGCCGCTTTCGTAAAGCGGAGGTCTCGAGTTCGAATCTCGAAGGTGGCTCCATAGTTTCACTAACGACGCTTCGCTCGCGTCTACACAAAAGCCCACCGGGCTTTTGCGGGTATCGTATAGTGGCTAATATGCAACCTTCCCAAGGTTGAGAGGAGAGTTCGATTCTCTCTACCCGCACCAGGAGTGGTACAATTATCTCTAACATATGGCCAATCCTAAGAAGTATTTTCACGACCACCTGGTACTTTTGCTGTTAAGCATTAACGTCTTCCTGGCGGTGGCCGGCAGTATTTTCGTATTGGTTTCCCTGAGCAGTGGCCACAGTACCACCTACATCGTGCAGTGTCGCGACTGCTCTAACCCCGACGCCGTTAATAAATTCACCAATGGTGGCGTAGTTAACCTGCTTAGTTTTGTGGTCTTTATGCTCTTGGTACTGGCCGTTCACGTTATGCTCAGCTTCCGGACGTACCAGATCCACCGCCAGGTCACCATATCGATTCTCAGTCTCGGTACATTGCTGTTAATACTGGCCATTATCGTCGCTAATTCATTGCTCGTTTTACGCTAGGCCATGCGCGACCTGGAAATTCCTTTCGAGGCGGACCGCCATGGTCATTATCGTTTTTTTGAAATCCTGCCCGGCGCGCTCAGCTACACCTTGCTATTTTTACCACTGGCATTGAGCTTTATCAGCATCAAAGCGGCTGTCTTTTTCATACTTTTCTATCTGTTAATTTTCTTCGTGCGGTCGCTGGCCTACGCCACTCGGGCCATCGGCGGCTACCGCACCATGAAGCGCCACATGAAGCTGGACTGGCCCGGCCTGTGCGCCGACATCGACCGAGGCAAGCCGGGCAAAGAGGCCATCAAACGGCCCCGCTGGCACCTTAAGAACCTGCGCCTGCTGGACCGGCGCGATCCGCAATTCAAACCTGAAGAATTGACCCATGCCGTCATAGTGGCGACGGTTAACGAGAGCCGGGAAGTGCTGGAGCCGACCATCCAGGCCGTGCTGGCAGGCGACTACGACCCCAAGAAAATGGTCCTGGTACTGGCCTACGAGGGCCGTTCGGGCCGCGAGGCCGAACGGCGCGTGCTTGAGCTGTTAGATCTGTACAAAGACCATTTCCGCCACGCTATGGCGGTTAAACATCCGGCCGACCGGCCAGGCGAAATCGTCGGCAAGGGCGCCAATATCACTTACGCGGCCCGCGCCCTGCGAAAATACCTCAAGCAGGAAAAGACCAATCCCGCCACCGTGCTGGTTACCACGCTGGACTCCGATAACCGGCCCGACAAGCGCTACTTCGCGGCCCTCAGCTACCTGTATTGCACGGTGCCCAAGCCGCTGAAAGCCTCTTACCAGCCGCTGGCCATGTACACCAATAACATCTGGGACGCGCCGACCCTGATGCGCGTCATTGCCACCGGTAACAACCTGTTCTATATAGTTAACACCCAGCGCCCGCATTTGAGCCGCAACTTTTCGGCCCACGCCCAGCCCATGCAATCGCTGATCGACGTTGATTTCTGGAGCACCCGCACCGTGGTGGAGGACGGCCACCAGTTCTGGCGCAGTTACTTTCACTTCAACGGCGATTACCGGGTCTATCCGTTCAGCATACCGATCTACCAGGACGCCGTGCTGGCCGACGGCTACCTCAAGACAATCAAGGCCCAGTTCGTCCAATTGCGCCGCTGGACCTACGGCGCCTCCGACGTGGCCTACATCGCCGACAAGGGCTTCTGGCACAAGAATAAAATCCCCAAGGCCGACGTGCTGGCCAAACTGTTGCGCACCCTTTGGGACCACGTTAACTGGGCCACCGGCGGCCTCATGGTCTGGTACATCGGCTTTCTGCCGGCGCTATTCCATCCGCAGAGCCAGGCGGCCCTGCAACTGCCCCTGTTGGTCAGCCGCGTCCAGCGCTTCAACCTGGTGGCGCTGTTTATATTCATCTACGTCTGTTTGGTGACCCTGCCGCCGCGGCCGGCCCGCCACAAGCGCCACCGCTCGGTCTTTATGCTCACGCAGTGGGTCTTCCTACCAGTCAGTAGCATCGGCTTCGGCTCACTGGCGGCCTTTAACTCGCAGACCCGCCTGATCTTTAAGCGTTACCTAAGCCGCTTCGACGTCACCGAAAAAGCCGTCCGCACCGAAGGCGGCAAAACCGTCACCACCCAAGCCGATCCGGGCCGCTAACCGCGGTGATGCGCCTGGTAGTGGACGCTGGCCGCTTTATCAAAGCGGTTCAGGGCCACCTGGGCGATACGGGCAATCGAACCGCTATCGATCATACCGTCGGCAAGCTGAGGCCTGAGCTTCTTAATAACCGTCTGACTGAGCTCCACAGCGTCGCTGAGAGCCGTTTTACGGTGTTGGAGGCTAGCGTACAAGCTAAATACCAGTTTGTCGGTTAAAAAAGGCCTATGTGAGCCCGATTTATCGCGGACGGCCCAGGCGGCGCCATAATTGACTGTTTCCTCGGTGGTGAAGATGGCCCGGCACTTCAGGCACTGCCGACGCCGCCAGACCTGGTTGTTACGTTTCTGCAATCGTGAGTTGATAACACGCGTTTCCGAGCCGCAATGTAGGCAAACCATGACAACATATTGTCATACAGCTATTAAAAAAGCCAGTGGATAAGGG
>CAYUNY010000073.1:0-4216 GCA_964446315.1 uncultured Candidatus Saccharibacteria bacterium | reverse complement strand
CGGCGGTACAGACTTCAAATTCGGCTAGGGCGCGGGCCAGGGCGGCCTCGACGTGGGCTTGGAAGGCAATGCGGCTACGCTCGGACAAATATTTGGCGATTTCGGGGTCGTAGTAGCGGCCGTCCAGCGGGTCGATTGAACTGTAATTGGCGCCAGGGTCTACCGCCGGCAACTGGATTGGCTTCACGCCGAAGCTTTCAGATAATTATTAACGTTGGTTTCGATGCGCTTGATAATATTGGCGGCCGGCGCCTTAACGAAAGGCTCGCCGATCACTTTTTCATAAAGCTCTATGTAGCGGTCGCTAACGGACTGTACGAAGTCATCGGTCATTTCGGGCACCATTTGGCCCTTATCGCCCTTGAAACCACGCTCCATCAGCCATTCGCGCACGAATTCCTTGGATAGCTGGCGCGGAGCGGCGTCTTTCTTGCCGCCAATATACGCATCGTAGCTGTCGGCGTAGAAGTAGCGCGACGAGTCGGGGGTGTGGATCTCGTCGATCAGGATAATCTTGCCGTCGAGGCGGCCGAACTCGTACTTGGTGTCGGCCAGCGCCAGTCCCCGGGCGCGGGCCATCTCATTGCCGCGTTTGAAGAGCTTTAGGGCGTAATCTGCCAGCTGGTCCCACTCTTCTTGGGTGGCCAGGCCCTGTTTAACAATTTCTTCGGGGGTAATGTTTTCGTCGTGGCCGACGTCGGCCTTGGTAGTGGGGGTGACGATGGGCTCGGGGAAAGAGTCGTATTCCTGCATGTCTTCGGGTAATTCAACGCCGCACAGCGAACGCTCGCCGGCCTCGTATGAACGCCAGGCGGACCCGACCAAACAGCCGCGGACGATCATTTCGACCATCACCGGCTCGGCTCTAACACCAACGCTAACGGATGGGTCGGGCGTAGCCTGCAACCAGTTAGGAACGATGTCTTTGGTCTTTTCCAGGAAATGCGAAGCAATTTGATTCAATACCTGGCCTTTATAAGGAATCGGTCGGGGCAAAATAACGTCGAAGGCCGAGATGCGGTCGGTGGCGACCATTAAGAGCGTTTTGTCGCCGATCGAGTAAACATCGCGCACTTTGCCGTGATACAGGCCGGTTTGGCCGGGAAATTTAAAATCGGTGGTCGAGATAGCCCCTGTATCCATTACTTCCATTATACGGTATTATTGTTCTATAAATAAAGGGTTAGCGTAATTTTGGAGGAAGCATGAGCAAACCGGTAGTCGGCATTATTATGGGATCAGATTCAGACCTGGACATTATGAGCCAGGCGGCCAAAGTTTTAGACGAATTCGGCGTAGCCAACGAGGTGCGCGTTTTGAGCGCCCACCGCACGCCCGAAGAAACCAGCGAATATGTCAAAAGCGCCGCCGATCGCGGCCTGAAAGTTATCATCGCCGGCGCCGGCGGCTCGGCCCACCTGGCCGGTGTAACCGCCGCCCAGACCAACCTGCCGGTCGTTTCGATTCCGATTAAAAGGGAAGGCCACGGCAACGAGGCGCTGTTCTCGAACATTGCCATGCCCCCCGGCGTGCCGCTGGCCACTATGCCAGAAAACGGCGCCAAAAACGCCGCTCTGCTGACTTTGCGAATTTTAGCTCTCAGCGACCCTGACGTCGCCAAAAAATACGAAGACTTCGTTAAAACCCAGCACGACGCCGTCCTCGCCAAAGACGCCCAAGTCCAGCAACAAGGCTGAGCAAAATATTCCAAAATTGTTTATCCTAAAACGAGACGGCCGTCATCGGACTCAAACAGGAACTTTAACTTTTTGGCCAGCCACGGCCGTGAATGGAGCAATACCTCGGGGTCGGCATTGATAATAGCGGCCGGGTCACGGCCGGTATGGCTCATCATCCTAATGGCCTCTACGGCCAGGTCTAGCGGCGGCAACTTAGACATCCTTAAATAGCTACCGTTAAGACGGTGGTCTTCGACGTCCCAGCCCAGCTTTTCAAAAAATTTACGTCGGGCCTCTAAAACCCTTTCCTTGTCAGCGTGGTAGTGGTGAAGCCTTATGGAACCGACCGCAAGCAGCTCATTAAGGACCGGCAGACTGCCCTCGTTGAGTGCCGCCGAGCCGATATTTTTCAGCCACTCCACATCGTCGTTTTGGAGAAGTCGCAATTCCGGTTCGGACTGGCTATTGGGGTGGGCTGACATATCAGTATGATTATACAATAGTTGACTATGTTTGGCAATCCGGACTACTGGGGTCGGCGGGCGATGTCGGTGCGGTAGTGCATACCGTCGAAATTGATCAGCTTCACTGCTGAGTAGGCTTTATCGAGCGCTTCGTCGAGGGTTTTACCGGTGGCGGTGACGTTCAGGACGCGGCCGCCGGCCGTGACCAGCTGGCCGTCTTTAATGGCGGTGCCGGCGTGGAAAACAACGATGCCGTCGAGTTCCTCGGTCGCTTCGATGCCGGTGATCGACAGGTCTTTTGAATAACTACCCGGGTAGCCGCCCGAGGCTAAAACTACGGTCACGGCAAAGCCGGGCCGCCACTTGACCATCGATGGGTCGAGCTTAGCCTCGGCGCAGGCCTTGAAGATCTCGTACAGGTCGCCGTCGAGCAGGCGCATGTAGACCTCGGCTTCAGGATCACCAAAGCGGGCGTTGAATTCTAAAACCTTAACCTCGTCGCCGTCTATCATGACGCCGGGGTAGAGACAGCCGGTAAAAGTGGCGCCTTGGTCGCGCAGGCCGTCCAGCGCCGGCTGGACAACGTGATCGTTAACGTAGCGCAATTGTTCTTCGGTTACCCATTCGACGGGCGCGATAACGCCCATGCCGCCGGTGTTGGGGCCCTCGTCGCCGTCGTTGACCTGCTTGTGGTCTTGCGAGGGCGGGAAGATGACCGAGGTTTTTCCGTCGGTTAGGGCGTGCAGGGAGGCTTCCCGGCCTTTTAAGAAGTCTTCGACTACAACGGTGTCGCCGGCGTCACCAAAGGCTTTGTTAACCATGATTTCGTCGATTGCGGAGTCGATTTCGGCTTCGTTCTGGGCGATAATAACGCCTTTGCCGGTGGCCAGGCCGTCGGCTTTAATAACAATCGGCAGGGGCCGGCTTTTCGCGTAGGTCCGGGCCGCTTCGGCGTCGGTAAAATTCTTATATTCGGCCGTGGGGATATTTTGGGCAGCCATCAGGTCTTTGGAAAAGGCTTTGGACGATTCGATCTTTACGGCGGTTTTGGTGGGGCCGAAGACTGTCAGGCCAGCCTCTTTAAAGGCGTCGACGACGCCGGCTTCGCTGGCGGCCTCCTGGCCGACGACCGTTAGATCGATGGAATTGTCTTTGGCAAACTTCAGGAGTCCTTCCACGTCGTCGAAGGCGACGTCCACATTGTGGATGTCGCCCTTAGAGCCGCCGTTGCCGGGCGCCACATAAACTTTATCGACAGATGGCGACTGGGCCAGCTTCCAGGCCAGGGCCTGTTCGCGTCCGCCACCGCCGATTACCAATACTTGCGCCATTACGAATCTCCGTTTTCCTGATTATAAGCCATGCGGGCTTTAATAAAGTCTTCGATGTCGCGCGGCAGGTATTGTTTTTCGACGGCCTGGACCCGCTCGAACAGCGCCGCGGGCGTGTCGCCCGGTTCGACCGGCACCTTGTGCTCGGCCACGATCGGCCCTTCGTCGTATTCACCGGAAACAACGTGCAGCGTTTGGCCGCCGTAGGGCAGGTGGTGCTCCAGCACGTATTCCTGGATGTGCAGTCCGTAAAAACCTTTGGTGTCGGGCAGCAGGCCGGGGTGGGTGTTGACCATTTTGGCCTGGAATAGGCTGGTGTATACAGGTTGCCAGCCGAAAGCCTCGATCAGGTTGGGGCCGACGCGCTTCATGTAGCCCATCAGCGCCACCAGGTCGTAGCCGCCGCCCAAAATAGCCGCCAGAATGGCCGCTTCCTCGCCGGCCGTCTGGTCGCCGCGGCCGACATGCTCGCCATGACCGGCAGGGTGGGTCTGGTGGTTAATCAG
Organism: uncultured Candidatus Saccharibacteria bacterium; assembly: GCA_964446315.1. GTDB lineage: Bacteria > Patescibacteriota > Saccharimonadia > Saccharimonadales > UBA4665 > UBA5150. The sequence continues at coordinate 236 of CAYUNY010000073.1, read as the reverse complement.
CACGCACTCAATGTGCAGATCAAATTCTTTATTAAGATTTTCGACGCGTTCGAAAATGCCGGCGTTTTTGCGGCTACAAATGACCAGGCCGACATTAACGTTTATATCGCCCTTTTGGCCGGCACGGATAAAGGCCTCGGCGGTGGTTCCACCCCCCGAAGCTAAGATGGCGACGCGGGGCTTCATCTGGCTTTGGTAGCGGCTAGTTCGACGGGCGTGTGGCTGGCGTGGGGCAG
>CAYUNY010000072.1:0-4219 GCA_964446315.1 uncultured Candidatus Saccharibacteria bacterium | reverse complement strand
TCCTGGCCTTCACCGTCTAACAGCGTAGCGCTTATGCTATACTTTCAGCATGCGCGGTGGCACTAACTCCAGGGGTTATACGATTGTTGAAGTGATGATTTTTTTAGCTATTTCGGGCTTTATGTTTATTATTGCCGCCACCTTTGTGTCTGGTAAACAAAGCCGCTCGGAATTTAGGCAAGGCCTGAACGACCTTAATAGCCAGGTTCAGCAGGCTATTAGCGATGTCAGCAACGGCTTCTATCCCTCAAACGGTGACTTTTCATGCCAGGCCAGCACCAGCGGTGTGCCCGTATTCACGATTGCCCCTAACGAAACGGGTACCAACCAGGGTTGTGTGTTCCTGGGCAAGGTTATCCAGTTTAACACCGGCAGCTCTAGCTACAAGGTCCTATCGGTGGCTGGGCGTCAGTTCGCGCCCAACTCCAACGATGTGGCGGCCAGTTTCAGTGACGCCATGCCGCGAGTAGTCAGGCCGCCCACCAGCCCAGTCGATCTAACCCAAACAACCCCCTTAAACTGGGGGCTGAGCGTCAGCAAGATAATTAATGAAGGCAGCGTCGTTTCCACTCTTGCCATCGGTTTCTTTGGCGGCTATAGCAATTACAACAGCGGTGGCTTGCAGTCCGGCGCCCAGAGTGTGGTGACCATACCGATAACTACATCGGCCATCAACGCCGGCATAAAAGACGCTGGCATTGTGGCTAATCCAAATATTTTGATCTGCCTGGACGGTGGCAACGGCCAGTTCGGCAGCCTACATATCGGCGGTGCCGCCGCTGATAGCGGTGCCGGCCAGCGCCTGACTACGAGCACCGCTATCGGTAATAGTGCCGCAGAGGTGGGATGCTAGTCATGAGAAAACAGCACAGCTTAGGGCACGCCGGTGATACTATCGTAGAAGTCTTAATTGTATTGGCAGTGCTTGGCTTATCTTTCGCTATTTCCTACGCTACGGCCAACCATGGCCTAATCCAGGCGCGCAATGCTCAGGAGCACTCTGAAGCCCTGGGCATAATTAACAGCCAGGTCGAACTAATACGGGCTGCCTTCGCCGACCACACCGCCATCGCTCAGGACGGTACGGCCTTTTGCATGAAAGCCTCGACACCAATAACGGGCTTTGCCATAGGTTATCCTACCGCAGCGGCAGCCAACGATAACTTCACAAAATACCCCAACTACGCAACCTCCAACGACTGCCACCAGAGCGACTTTTATTACATCAGTGTCGTATATGATGTACCAAACAAAGCCTTTGATTTCCGGGTCCGTTGGGACGGCCTAGGTTCGCTCGGCCGCCAGCAGGAAGAGCTGACCTATAAAATCCAACCCATCAACGATGCGGTGGCGCCTGGCTACATCGATAACCCGGGGCTGGCGCCATGACAGCTCGTCGCCTTACCAGCAGCCAGCAGGGCTTTACTATAGTCGAGCTGATGATTGCCCTGAGCGTGCTGTCCACCATACTGGTGATGAGTACCATCGTTCTGATTCAAATTGGAAGTCTATATACTAAGGGTGTCAACGGTGCAAACCTGCAGAATACTACCCGGACCATTATGGCCGATGTAGCCGCCTCGCTACAATTTAGTGGTAACCAACCGCCATCGTGTACTTCCTTGGATGGCATTACCTGTTACGCAACCGTACCGGGTAGCCCCCGGACGGTAGGGGCCGGCCCAACCGCCATGACCGTTTACTCCTATTGCATAGATACCACTCGTTATAGCTATGTCCTGAACCGCGAGCTGGGCGATGATACTACTGCCCCCGGTGGGGATGCCCAAACTGCCCATGTCCTGTGGCGTGACACCATGAAAGACTCTAACGATGTCTGCAAGCCGTTGGACCTAACCGCCGACATCCCTAGCGACGCCCAATCAGCCGGTGGATACGAAATGATGTCCAACCATATGCGCTTGACCCGTTTTAATATTCCACCACCCTCCGGAAATGTCTATACCATAGATGTCTGGACGGCTTTTGGTGACAGCGATCTAGTCAATACACAGCCGAGCAGCGACCCAACGCCTGGCTTGTCAACCTGCAATGGTGGTGCGGGCACGCAGTTCTGTGCTACCTCGATGATCACTACCTCCATAACGCGAAGGGTTGTACAATAATGCTTATGACAAGAACCCGTCGCCTTTCTAACAGCCAAGCCCAAGACGGCTTTGCTTCACTGGTCATTGCCATTGTATTGGTGCTGGTTTTAAGCCTGATGACGGTAGGCTTTGCCCAACTTATGCAACGGGAGCAACGCCAGGCGTTGGATAAGCAGCTGTCCAGCCAGGCCTACTACGCCGCCGAATCAGGCGTTAACGACGCCGCCAAGGCCATAAACGACGGCTACACGGCCACTAAAAACCAATGCGACAATAGCCTCGCCTCGGTAGACCCCAATCATAACCAACCGGCTGCCGCTCTGGCCGACTTGGCCAATAATAATGTCGGTAGTTCCACCGCTGCAAAATATACCTGCCTACTGATCAACCCCACGCCCTCCGGTATTGTGTACAATCCGGTTAGCACCACCGACTCAACAGTGGTCGAAATCGAAGGCGTGGATAGCTTGGGCAATCCCAAGGCCATACACACCCTTACCATAAGCTGGCAGGACGCCAACGGCAATACCACCTTTCCGACCAGTTGCAGTTCATTCCCGCCGGCCGGTAGCGGTGCGGGGGAGTGGAGCTATACGGGCTTACTACGTTTTCAGCTTATACCGATCGCCAGCCTCAGCCGCACCAACCTGATAAATAATACCTACACGTCTTTCTTTTGCCCGCGTAGGGGGGACACTCGGAGCTGGGTAGACGCGCCATACGCCAGCGCCGTTGGCCTGGCTAACAGCGGCCCTGTAGTAGCGGCCAGCTGTACCAAAGATCCGGCGACGCGCACCGATCGTAAGCCTTACTTTTGTAACGCCCAAATCACCGGTTTAGGCGCCCTTAACGAGGCCGCTTTCTTCTTGGACATGCGCTCTCTGTACGGTGCTACGGCTGTCAGCATAGCCATTTACGGAAGCGATGGCTCGCCGGCTACGGCTACCCAGCTATCTATCGCCGGCGCCCAAACATTGGTCGATTCCACGGGTAAGGCTCAGGACGTGCTGCGGCGTATCCAAGTGCGGATTCCGGCCAAGAACGGTTACGACATACCCGATGGCACCCACGGCGATCTCTGCAAACAACTGCAATTGGCTCCCAGCGACAGCAACAGCAGCGGTATATGCCCACTCGCGCCTTAGCTTATAATTATTTGTGCCTATGGAACTTTTCGTGCACCGCCCGCAGGTGCGGGTCGGTAACGTGCGTATAAATTTGGGTGGTGGCGATGTTGCTGTGGCCCAGCATGGCTTGCACGCTGCGAAGGTCGGCGCCATTCATCAGTAAATCGGTGGCGAAAGAGTGGCGCAGGGTGTGTGGGCTGACGTGCTTGGTGATGCCGGCCAACAGGGCATAACGGGCTACCAGCCGCTGGATACTGCGGGCCGTCAGCCGTTGGAAGTTTCCGGATAAATCGGCTTGCTTGCTGCCGCTGTAACGCACAAATAAAGGCCGCGAGTTGTCGGCGCGCTTAGCTAAATATTGTTCAACCCAGCCGGCGGCTTCCTCGCTAATAAAGATCGGCCGGTCCTTCTGGCCCTTGCCGCGTACCATGAACTCGCGCCGCTTCAGGTTGATATGGTCTCGGTCCAGCCCGACCAGCTCGCTGACGCGCAGGCCCGAGCTGAATAGTAGTTCAAGAATCGCCCGGTCGCGCAAACCGGCGACACTGTTAGTATCGGTCTGAGCAAACATTCTCTCCAATTCCTCCTCGTTCAGAAAAGTGACCTGTTTGCGCTTGGTGCGGGCCAGCTCGACCTTGTCGGCCGTCAGGGCGGGGATGTCGCGCTTGGCGCAGTACTTTAAGAAACTGCGCAGGGCGATCAGGTGATAATTCTGGGTGGCTTTGCCCAGCTCATCAGAGGTGTTGGTGCCCAGGCGGTTCAGCCACAGCCGCCATTTTCTAATCAGTTCGACATCAATATCAGTCACCTTAATATCGCCGGCAAAGTCGACCAAGCGGGTCAGGTAGTGGTCGTAATTCTCGATGGTTTTCTGGCTACGGTTCTGTTCCAGCTCCAGGTATTCCAGGAAGTCGGTCTTGGCTTTGGTGAATAGCATAAGTACATTGTACGACATATTGGATAGGCCCACCATCTCTGTTATAA
>CAYUNY010000071.1:0-4228 GCA_964446315.1 uncultured Candidatus Saccharibacteria bacterium | reverse complement strand
CGCCGGAATCATTCTTGGCGACCACCGGGCCATAAAACAAAGCACAGCGGACGCCTTTGATGCGGTTGGCGGCCATGGCCTCGCCTTGCCCGCTGACCCCCATAATAATGCCGCGTTCGCATTCACCGGAGCCAACGGCTTTGGCGGCCGGAAAGATCAAGTCCGGGTAATCATCATCCATATCGAGGCTCTTGGGCCCGAAATCCACGACTTGGTGGCCGAGCGATTCAATAAAAGGTTTTAGTTGCTGGAGGGCCTCGTAACCGCCGTGGTCGGTCGTGACTGCAATCTTCATAGGTCTAATAATATCACTTCTGGTGATCAGAGTGGTGGCCGGCCTTGTGGAGCAAGCGGCCTGTGTCGGCTACGACCTCTACCAGCCGGTTTGAATAGCCCCACTCGTTGTCGTACCAAGCGACCACTTTGAGCATGGTGCCGCCGACAACGGCTGTCAGCTTAAGATCGACAATGGCGCTGTGGCTGTTGCCGATAAAGTCACTGCTAACCAGTTCTTCTTCGGTGACATCAAGGATGCCCTGGTAATAAGGCTCGCGGGCGGCCGAGGTGAAGGCGGCGTTGACTTCTTCCACTGTAACTGGCCGTTTGGTGATAATCACAAAGTCGCTCAATGAAACAACGGGTGTCGGCACACGCACGCTCATACCGCCAAAGACGCCCTGCAAAGTTGGCATTGCCAGGCCAGCGGCGATGCTGGCGCCGGTGGTGGTCGGCACGATGTTCTCGGCGGCGTTGCGGGCCTCGCGCAGGTCTTTAGCCGGCGCGTCCTGCAGTTTTTGCGAAGCGGTGTAACTGTGCACGGTGGTCATCATGGCCTTGTCGATGCCGAAGTTGCTCTCTATAACGGCGGCCACCGGTGTTATGCAGTTCGTCGTGCAGGAGGCGTTGCTGATAACATCGCCCGCTTCCGCCAATTTGTCCTCGTTAACGCCGAGCACGACCGTGGTAAGATCGCCTTTACCGGGAGCGCTCAGCACTACTTTCTTAGCCCCGGCAGTGATGTGAGCCTGGGCTTTCTCGGCATCATTAAAGAATCCGGTGGACTCTATAACGACGTCGATCTTATGCTCCTTCCAAGGCAAAGCCGCCGGATCGCGCTCGGCGAACACGGCTATGTGCTTGCTGTCGACGATAATTCCCTTATCGTCAAAGTCGACTTTTTTGCCGTAGGCGCCGTAGTTACTATCGTGTTTTAACAGATGGGCCAGCGTACGGGTGTCGGTCAGGTCGTTGATCGCCACAATTTCCAGGTCGGACCGCTCCAGCGCTACTTTAAAGGCGTTGCGCCCGATCCTGCCAAAACCATTAATTGCCACCCGGGTTTTCATGTGTGAGGGTCCTTATTTATGCTTATGCCTATATTGTAAAGACGGAGCTTTGTTAGAGCAAGTTATTATCCCTGACGTAGGCCAGGAAATCGTGCTGTACCTCATAAGTTATGCTGGCAATGGCCGCATCCAGCGTTACCCAATCGGCTTTGTCGTGCTCGGAACTGGTCACGACTTCGGCTTGTTGGGTGTGTCCGATGAAAAAAAGCCAGGAGGTGCTAATGTCATCGTGCATGGCGGTGTGCGTGTAGGCCAGTTGAAGGTCGGCTGGCGCAAGTTGGATGCCGGTCTCTTCTTTGGTTTCGCGAACGGCGGCCGCCACGAAGTCTTCGCCCTCGTCCACCCAGCCGCCGGGTATGTCGGCCTCCAGGGGACGCCGCGGAGCCGTTTCGGAGCGGCGTAAGATCAGCACTTCGCCGGCCGGATTCACCAGCAGGATTTTGGCGACAGCGTGCGTTTGCTTCATTTATTTACCGGATTTGTAGCGTTCGATGCACTCGGCGATTATCTTTTTGGCCTCTTCGGCGCCGCCCCAGCTGAGTACTTTCGTACTGCCGGGCTTCTTAAGATCTTTAACGTGATTGAAGTGTTCGGTAATCATCTGTTTCCAGCGCTCGCCCAGGTCATCCAGGGTTTTGATGCGGTCGCCGGTATTGCGATCGTCGGCAGGCACCACAACGATTTTGTCATCCATTTCGCCGTCGTCTTCGAACTTCATGATGCCGACAATTTTAGCCTCCAGCCAGATGCCGGTGGGCATCGGCTCGTCGCAAACAATTAAGGTATCGAGCTCGTCGCCGTCATCATCGAGCGTCTGGGGGATAAACCCGTAGTTGCAGGGTTTGGCGTATATGCTCGGCTCAACCCGGTCAAGCATAAAAGCGGCCCGCTTGCGGTCCCATTCGACTTTCAGGAAACTGCCTTGGGGAATCTCCACCACGGTGTTGACACTGCCGTTTTGGTAGTCGCCGGGTTCTAAAACTTTATTGAAGTCTGGCATTAATTACTCCTTTTATCATCTGGGAATATTGTACACTATCGGAATGAAGATCATCGGCCACCGCGGCGCCCGCGGCCTGGCGCCCGAAAACACCCTGGCCTCCCTGCTCAAAGCTCTTGAACACCATGTAGACATGGTGGAGTTCGACCTGCGCGTCACCAAAGACGGCATTCCGATCCTGCACCACGACCCGGAAATTACCGATCCCAACGGCGACAAGCATGTCATTGCCGAGTGCAATTATGCCGAGCTCAAGCAACACAAAAAAGACCTGGCGACTCTAGAGGAAGCTCTGACTGTTGTAGGGAAAACACCGATTTATGTAGAGGTCAAGACCGGTGTTCCTGTCGGCCCTGTCATACAAAGTATGAAAAAGGCTTACAAAGTATTCCCGGCCGATTTATGGCTGGGCTCGTTCAGCCTGGAGATTTTGCTGGAATTGCAAAAAGAATTACCGGATGTCTCTAAAGTCGTGCTTGAGAAGTGGTCGGGCGTACGGGCTACCCGCCGGGCCCGGAGGCTTAACACCAAGCTGATTTGCATGAACCAGCGATGGCTGTGGTGGGGCTTCATACGCCCCATGAGCCGCGGCGACTGGGAGCTTTATGCCTACACCGTCAACAACAAACGCAAAGCCCGCCGCTGGGCCAGCTACGGCCTGGCCGGCATAGTCACCGACTACCCCGACCGCTTTGAACGTTAGAGTAGAGGCCGGGTAACAGCGGCTACTTCTATAGCATCCCCGGGGTTGTACGACAAATGGGCGCCAGCCAAAAGCGTCACTACAGCCCGGGCCTGACCGGCCCAGTAGCCGTCGCTGCCATAAACTTCGGCCCATAACGCCTGAGTAGCACTGGCAAAGAAGGCGTTAAATTCGGGACGACCAGTCTGCCTTCCCATTAGGCCAAAATGAATCAAATTACTTTTGTAGCCGGCCCGCCGGTATGGACTGAGCCAGTTAGGATGGTCTTTAAAGTGCGGTATCATGTTTTCATCGGCGTTCAGAACGTCATTAAGTAACCCCTGTGGGTCGACATGCTCGTTTTCATCCTCCATGTTGAGATATTTGATAAAATCCTGAGCGCGGGCAATCACCTCGTGCTGGACGGGCTCTATCGATACATCACCTTCGGTTTCCGGCGATAAGTCGAGTGATGGATGAATATTTCGTTGCCTTGCGTACTGGTGGGCTGCCTCTACGACTCTTGGCACCGCCTTCCAAATATCGTCTTCGTTAAAGTTTCCGCCAAATTCCTGGGCGACGAAACTAAAAATAGACTCTTGTAGTTCAGAGGTACCACGAGAAAATCTGAAAGAGCCCACTAAAAAACCGGCCACGTCACGGACGCGGGCTTCGTCCGGAGATCTATAAGATGTAACTTCTAGCATATTTTTATTATTATAATATATAAGTCAATTAATGGCAAAAGCCGGCGGTTTGCTAGAATAGGGGTATGAAGATTGTTTTGGATCATACCAAGGACGAGGCCGGCAATATCCGGACGTTTTTCTTTAAGCCGGAGCGGCCGGTGCAGTATACGGCCGGCCAGTTTGCCGAGTGGACGCTGAAGCACCCCAACCCCGATAAGCGTGGCGTTAAGCGTTGGTTTACCATTTCGTCTTCGCCGGCCGGCGAGTTCGTGACCATTACCACCAAGCACGCCGCCGACAAGGGCAGTTCATTCAAGCGGGCTTTATTCAAGCTGAAACCGGGCGACGAAATGCTAATGAGCGACCCGATGGGTGATTTTGTACTGTCCAAGCTTATCCAGACGCCTCTGGTGTTCGTGGCCGGCGGCATCGGCATTACGCCCTTCCATAGCATTTTGGAGTGGCTGGCCGATGTTAAAGAAGAGCGGCCGATTAAACTGCTCTACGGCGT
>CAYUNY010000070.1:0-4233 GCA_964446315.1 uncultured Candidatus Saccharibacteria bacterium | reverse complement strand
TACGACGACATTGGCAAGCTGATCCTGGTCGGCATGAAGAGAATTAGGGAAGGGAAACTGTAGAACACTTAACAAGTTAAGCATTATGGATACGACAGCCTACAAAAAATTTGCTAAAGATAAACTCAAAGTCACCTTTAACGATTTTGATCTGTTAATTACGGCTTTCACGCATCGCTCTTACCTTAACGAGCACAAGAAAAGCGTTCGCGAGCACAACGAGCGGCTGGAGTTTTTGGGCGACGCCGTGCTCGAGCTGGTAGTAACAGAGTACCTTTACGCCAACTTCGACGAGCCGGAAGGCATCCTGACCAACTGGCGAAGCTCGCTGGTACGCACCGAAAGCATCAGCGCCGCCGCCGCCAAGTACGAATTCGAACCCTTACTGCGCCTGAGCCGCGGTGAAAAGCGCGGTAGTGACCGGGCTCGGGCCCAGATCCTGGCCAACGCTTTCGAAGCCGTTGTCGGCGCCATCTATCTGGACCAAGGCTACGATGCGGCCAAGCAGTTCATAACCGACAGCATCCTGAGCACATTAGAAGGAATCCTGGCTAGCGGCAGTTGGATGGATTCCAAATCGCACCTGCAGGAACTGGCCCAGAGCCAGGAAAACGCCACGCCGGTTTACAAAGTCATGAAAGAAGACGGCCCCGACCACGATAAAACTTTCACCGTCGGGGTACACGTTAACGACAAACTGCGCGGCCAGGGCACGGGCCCCAGCAAACAGGCCGCCCAGCAAAAAGCCGCCGAAGCCGCCCTGATTTATTATCAGGCGTCTAAAAAGTGAGCCAACGTTGACAACAGGGGCGGTTATCTATACAATAGCTGGATTGTCTTTAATAATCTTTAAGACTTAGAAAGAAGAGAGTTTCGCCAAGACATGTTAGCTATTCGTATGCAACGCACCGGCCGCAAAGGTCACGCCCAGTTTCGGGTGATCGTTCAGGAATCACGCCTGACGCCCACCAGCGGCAAGGTCGTTGCCCGCCTGGGCAGTTATGATCCGCACGCCAAAACCGTTGTTCTCGATAAGGAAAAGGCTGTTTTTTACCTGGGACACGGCGCCCAGCCGTCTGATCGCGTAGCCCGCTTGCTGAAAGCCGAAGGCGTTAAACTGCCGGATTGGGTTAAACTGCAAGATGACAAAGAACGCACCGTTCGCAACGCCGACAAGCGCCGCAGTACCCGACCCGACGAGCCTGTTGAGAAAGAAGCGCCTGTTGCCGAGGAAACCCCAGCAGAAGAACCAGCCGTGCCTGCAGAAGAGGCGCCAGCTGAAGAGACCCCTGCACCCGCAGAAGAAGCTCCTGTTGAAAACATGGAAGAAGCTACAGCCGAAGAGGCACCGGCCGAAGAAACCACTACTCCTGAACCCGAAGCAGAGTCCGAGAAGCCTGCCGAAGAAAAACCGGCCGACGACGAAAAAACCGCCGCTTAAGCTTTTTGGGCAAAATATTTCACAATGGCCGGCGAGGCCTTTGTTATAATTAAGATTCACCAAGCCTAAATTCTAACCGAGGAGACTGTCACATGAGCGAAATTGACCAGCAATTTATAGAATACGTAGTTAAGTCCTTAGTGGGCAACCCTGACGCCGTCCACATCCAGCGCACTATCGATGAGAAGGGCGTTCTGCTGGAGTTGACGGTCGATCCCGAAGATCTCGGCCGGGTTATCGGCAAACGCGGTGCTACCGCCCAGTCATTGCGCACCCTGCTCAGGGCTCTGGGCACCAAGAACGACGCCCGCTACAACCTGAAGATTATCGATAACGGCTCGCCGGCCCCTCGTGACTCCGCTCCCCAAGCCGCAAAAGATGATGTGCCGGCAGACGCTACTGAGCCGGCTGAAGATACCACAAGCGAAGAAGCACCTGCCGAAAACGAAGCTCCGGCCGCTGAACCCGAGGCCGAAGAGCCGGCTGAAGAAGAGAAAAGCGAAGAACAAGCCGGTGAACGCCTGGCCAGAACCCGTGCCGAACTGGCCGACCTTGACGACCTGGATATCTAGGCGCTATAGTAGCGGCTAGTCGCTGATGAGGCGCACTAAAAATAAAAAGCTCGTAGCGAGCCATCGCAAGATGGGGGCTTTATGTGAATAAAAGAACTCCATACGGGGTTCTTTTATTTTGATAGAATGTAAACAGATGAAAATTCAGATTATCACGTTGTTTCCGGAGATGTTTGAGGGCGTGCTGGGCAATAGTATGCTCTGGAAGGCCCAGGATAAGAAAATCGTTTCTTATGAATTTATTAACCTGCGTGATTTCGGCCTCGGCCCGCGCCGGCAGGTGGACGACACACCTTATGGCGGCGGCGACGGCATGCTGATGATGATCGAGCCGTTGGTGGCGGCTATCGAGCAGGCCAAGAAGGCCGATCCCGAGGCCCGAGTCATCCTGCCGACGCCGCGCGGCAAAATATACAAGCAATCCGACGCTAAGCGCCTGGCAGGCGGCGGAAAGGGCCTGATTCTGGTTTGCCCGCGTTACGAAGGCTACGACGAAAGAGTCGTCGATTGGGTAGACGAAAGCTTCTACATCGGTAATTACGTGCTGACCGGCGGCGAATTGCCGGCCATGGTAATAATTGATTCGGTGGTACGCTTAATGCCCGGCGTGCTGGGCGGCGCGGCATCGGCCGAGATCGAATCCTTCCAGTCGGACGACAAAACGGTCGAATTCCCCCAATACACCCGCCCCGAGGATTTTAGGGGCCTCAAAGTGCCGAAAGTTTTATTAAACGGCCATCACGGCGAAATCGAAACGTGGCGCCGGCAGAAAAGCCACCGCCCAAAAACCGAACCCAAGTCTTAGTGGCGCTTGGTGTTGCTCGACTTGTTTTTATCGCTGTGCTTGTGGCTAGACGGCAGGCTTATATTTAATTTTATGACGGAGTTGTCGGTGGTGCCTTGCAGGTCGGGCAGGCTGACAGCGGAAGACTGCGGGCTGGCTGTGTTGATGGGCGCCCCGTCATTGCTCAAGGCGTCGCCTTCGGCGGCAACGGGCCGAGTTGATAATTGGGGCAATTGCGAAGCGTCTGCAAACGGCAAAGCAGGCAAGGTTTCTGCCGCCTCTCCGGCCACGGGAACCTGGGTTGATGAAGCAGGGGGTGTTTTCTTGAGCTTACCCGCGGCGGGTTGCGTGATCAGGAAGCCGAAACAGAAGATGGTGATAATTGAGAGCGGCAGGATAAGTAGGCTGTAGTGGCTTTCGCGGCTCTGTGTCGTATGTTTTGATTTAAGCAATTTGACCCCCTGGCCGACCTTAATCCTGCAAGTATACCAGCCATTTGCCCAATGCCTGTAACTATTCTCACAAGCATTTTGGGCAAAGCCGAAACTCAGGGGAATGGCAGGCGCAGGGTGAACTGTGTGCCTTGTCGCCGCGAACTGGTAACAGTGATTGAGCCATGGAAGTCGTGGCGGGCGTACTGATCGACCATGGCCAGGCCAATACCTAGTCCGTAGCCGTTAGTTTTCTTGGTGGTGTAGAAGGGCTTGAAGAGGTGGCGCGCCTGATCGGCGGTGATGCCTCTGCCCCAATCTATCACCCGGATCGTCAAGTAATGGCGGTGCCGTTTCAGGATTACTCTGACGGGTCGTGCCAAACCGGGGTAAAGATCATCGCTATAAGCTTCAATGGCGTTCATTATGAGATTCGTCATAACGTGCTGGAACTTTATGGGGTCACCAAACAGCCGACAGCTAACAGAGGTGTCAATAATAAGATCCACGCCGGAAATCTTGGCTGAAGGCATCACCAATCGCTTGACCTGCTTCAGCTGGGAATCAACCGAGAACATGATCGGTTCACTCTCCTGGCGTAGTTGTTGGCGGGCGGCTTCAACGTAGCGTTTCAGCAATTTGATATTACGGCGCACATGCCGCAACCCGGGGGACGTTTGACTGCCAGCCTGCTCCAGGTGCAAACCGGCCGCCGTCAGAGGATTGCTTATTTGATGTAATAGGCTGGCGCTGACACGGCCGACTTCGGCCAGCCGTTGTAGTTCCCTAAGTTGGGGAGCGCCTATTGCCTCGGCTCTATTGGCTGAAAGCAGTTTTATGAAGTGGTGCAACAGCATATTAATACTTTCCGGCCACCAGGACTTGCGCTATCGCTTCGAGCTTGTAGCCCATGCCGTACACTGTGCGGATTAACGGGCGATCAAAAGGCCGGTCAATTTTGTCGCGCAGATGCTTGACGTGCACGTCCACGGTGTTAGTCCAGAT
>CAYUNY010000069.1:0-4233 GCA_964446315.1 uncultured Candidatus Saccharibacteria bacterium | reverse complement strand
TCCCATTTAAGGGTAATGTGTTCCCCGAAATTCGCATCGGTAGCCTAGGCGAATTACCCGTTAAAAAAGCTAGTAAAAGCCAACAGCGCGAAATTGCTGATCTTGTGAAGAGGATCATGGCCTTAAAAAAGGCACTTGACGACGAGCTTAAAAATTCTAACAAATGGCAGTCGCTGCAGGCCGACATTAAGCAAGTCGACCATGAAATAGATATCTTTATTGGCAAACTTTATTCGCTGGGTCCCGCTGAATTTGAAGTAATTGAAGCTGTATAAAGGTATTTTTGATGCTGAATTATATAAGCACTAATGCCAATGACACTAAGATACAAGTAATCGGCAGCATAGCAGGAGCACTTCTAGGCGCAATAATCGGCGGGCTTGCAACTTATTGGATAGGAGAAAAAGCACGCACAAAGCAAATTGATATTGATGAAATAAAAGTGCAGAGACAAAAGGTTCGCGCCCACCAACGGGCTATCACCAACGCGAATGCTGAACTATCAAGTTTATTAGTACTGACTTTAAAAAATATTGAACACTACAAAGATATTGAAAAAGGTATCTTAGACAAACAGGGGTTGTTAAGAACCACCATAAGCATGCCTCAGCCCTATTCGCACCAAGCGGGTCTTATGCCAGATATTCTGAGCAACAGTGTAGTGCCCAAGTGGCTATCCCTCGAGAGCGAAATCACTCTCCAGAATAGTAATGTAAATGAATTCAATGACTACTACAACGCACTGAGAAGCAGTGCCCATCAAATTTTGTTGACCGGTGGACATTTAAATCCCCAGGTGATTGCGGCTGATAACAATTTGGTCACTCAAGGTGCAAACCAACAAATCACTGCCAGTAACAGCTTTCTTGACAGGTGTTTTGATCTATTGGCAGAACTAGAACTAGGTATTGAAAAATGGAAGAAACTAAACTTTACGAATATACACCTTGAATCACTGGAGGAATATATTGAGAAGCTTATAAATTTCAAGCCTGCAGAAAAGAGTCTTAATGCTCGAATAGTCGAGCTTAAATCCGACTACACACCAGAAAAGGCATTTAAAAGGGCATAATACTTTACCTCTGATGAGTGACTTCAGTTTCAAGATTGACGAAAGGCTCGGCAAGACCCTGGCGCGGACGGGGGTTATAAAGACGCCGCATGGCAAGATCAAGACTCCCGCCTTTATTGTTGTGGGTACCAAGGCCACCGTTAAGGCCCTGACGCCGGAGCAGGTTAAGGGCGTGCGGGCGCAGGCCGTGCTGGCCAATGCCTACCACCTGTATCTTCAGCCCGGGCATAAGACGGTTGAAAAGGCCGGGGGCTTGGGCAAGTTTATGAACTGGGACGGGCCGACATTTACCGACAGCGGCGGCTTCCAGGTGCTTAGTTTGGGCAGTGGCTTTAAGAAAGTGCTTGATATGGGGCAGGGCATAGACGAAATGCCGCTGGCCGATCCCGAGGCGCGGCTGGCGCTGGTAGATGACGACGGCGTTACGTTCTATTCGCATATCGACGGCAAGAAGCTACGCTTTACGCCCGAGCTTAGCATGCAGATCCAGCACGCCGTGGGGGCCGACATTATGTTTACCTTTGACGAGCTGACCTCGCTGCTCGATCCTTACGATTACCAGGTGGATTCGCTGCTGCGCACCCAGGCCTGGGCCGACCGTTGTGTTAGCGAGCTGGCGCGGTTGCGTTTGAAGCATCCTTCGCGGCCCTACCAGGCGCTGTTCGCGGTGATTCAGGGCGCTCATTACGAGGACCTGCGCCGGTCGACGGCTAGGGATTTAGGCGCGCTCGATTTTGACGGTTTTGGCATTGGCGGCGCGATTGAAAAGAAGCGCCTGGGCGAGATAGTGCGCTGGGTTAACGAAGAGCTGCCCGAAGATAAACCCAAGCACATGCTGGGCATTAGCGAGCCCGACGATATTTTTGAGGCTATTGAGAATGGCGTTGATACCTTTGACTGCGTGTCGCCTACCCGGGTGGGCCGCAACGGCTCTTTTTATACCTACGAGGGCCGCAAGAATATTGAAAACGCTAGTTATAGGCAGGACTTTTCGCCTTTACTGCCGGGTTGCGAGTGTTATACCTGCTCTAACTTTAGCCGGGCCTACCTGCACCACCTGCGTAAGGCCAAAGAGATCCTGGGGCTGACTTTAATGTCGCTGCACAACGAGCACTTTATAGTGAAGCTGGTCGACGACATCCGCGAATCTATCGAGGACGGCAGCTTTATGAAGCTCAAAAAGTCCTGGCTAAAACGCTACTACAAATAATCCAAACATTTAATAAATAGTTAATTTTTAATCCCTATAATGCGAGATTATGGGCGTCTATCCCTCTAAACATAATCAATTTTCCGGCACCACCTATGATGAGGTCATAAAGTACGCACGCAAAGAGTATCACCGTATCCAGAAGAAAACTCCGCGCAGGGTAACGTACGTAAAGTCCAGGTATTTTACGAAAGACAAAATTTTTATTAATAATTTCTGGGATCACATGGATCAAAAATCACCAAAAGAAAGAACGAAGCGGCTTAAGCTATATGCTTGCGCTATTGATTTACTCCGAAATAACACTGATGCACCCGACACCATATACGCCAATGTCGATAAAAACATTGGGTTGCATAGATTTTATGGTCGGACGAGGGCGGGGAAGTACTTTTGCGTCCAGGTGAAGGAAAATAAACGTACGGGTCGCAAAGATTTTATATCTGTTTTCCCGATCAATAAGCCTAAATAAAAAAGGCCTTCCGCTGTGTAGCGCTGAGACTACTGCCGAAGGTCTTGCCAGTATTCTAGCAAGACCTTCGGATTGGTGTCAATTCTTTTACTGGCCGCTGTCGGTCGGGGCGGTGTAGCCGGAGTTGGCGGCAGATTGGGCTGCGGCCGCGGCGGCGGCTTGGGCGGCCGCGCTGTCAGCGCCGGTACTGCTTAGCGAGAAGTCCTTAACCGGTGTGGGCGCCTTAATGGTGACCGCCTGGTAGGTTATGACCATGTCGGTACTGCTGGTGGCGTCTTTGGTACTGTAGCGTTCCATGCGGTAGTCTTTGGTGTCGAACCAGAAGAACTGGGTGGTGCCGGGTGTGGCCTTGTCGATCACCTGGTACTTAATGCAGGTCAGGCTACCGCAGGCTTCTTTGCCGATCTTTTTGTAGGTTATGCCCGAAGCGGCTATGGCGGCGGCACTGGTGTCGAACTTAAGGTTGCCGGTGGGGTTGGTCTCTGCTGGTGTCGGCGACGAACTGCTCTTTGGGTATTTGACCCAAGTGCCATCCTCACCCTTCAGGTAGGTGTCGCCGTTCAGCGAAATCGAATCGAAGGATGATGCTCCGGCGCCGGCGCTGGTCAGCTGGGTGTTGCCCTTGCCGTCGCTTAACATGGTGAGCGTGCCGGCACTGGCGCCGGTGCTGGTGATGACTACCTTGTAGGGTAGCTTGTCCAGATTGTAGTTGCCGGTGAACTTACACAGGTCTTTGTCGTTCAGGGTCTTTTCACAGGCGCTAATGGCGGCTTTTTCGGCCGGTGTGGCGTTTTTGGTTACGGAGTCTTTTTGGGTCATCTTCCAGCCGACTACGCCGATGGCGGCCAGCACTACTACGACCACTACGATCATCACCGGAGCCAGGCCGCGTTGGTCTTTCTTAATAGAGAATTTCATAATTACTTCCCCTTACGTTGATAAGCTCAGCATAGTACCGTCGGCTATCCGCCGTCAATCACTTATCCACCTATGCCTTAGGCGGCTTGTTTTTGGCGGTCGGTTTCGTCTTCGATTTCGTGGCCCAGGATTTCTTCTATTAAATCCTCGATGGTCACAATGCCGATGATTTCGTCGTCTTTTTCTATGGGGATGAGGTGTGTTTTGGCGCCGATGAACTTGCGGAACATGGTGTCGAGCGCCGTCATACTGCCGACCATTTGGGTGGGGTGCAGGGGCATGTCTTCTACCTTAAACTCGTTGTCGTCGAAGTCGATATCGACCAGGTCTTTCATGAGTAGCACGCCGTAGCACTTGGTCCTATTGGGGTTGAGAATGGGGATGCGGCTGTAGCCCTTGGCTTTGATCTCGTCTATTTTGAGGTCGTTAAGTTCGGTATCGGGCGTTAGCCAGTAGGTGTGGCGGATGTCGGTCATAATGTCGCGGACGCGCTTTTCGCTGAGGCTGAGGGCGCCCTTCATAATTTCGGCCTCGTCTTCGTCGAGCTCGCTGGACTTGTCG
>CAYUNY010000068.1:0-4250 GCA_964446315.1 uncultured Candidatus Saccharibacteria bacterium | reverse complement strand
ACAAACTGACCCGCGCCAAGCTGGAAGACCTGGTCGGTGACCTGATCGAAAAAACCGCCGCTCCCTGCGAAAAGGCCCTGAAAGACGCCGGTCTCAAAGCCAGCGACATCCAGGCCGTAGTATTGGTCGGTGGCATGACCCGTATGCCCGCCGTGCAAGCAAAGGTTAAGAAAATTTTTGGCAAAGACCCTATGAAGCGTGTGAATCCCGACGAGGTCGTGGCCATCGGCGCCGCCATCCAGGGTGGTGTACTGCAGGGCGACGTTAAGGACGTGTTGCTGCTTGATGTCACGCCGCTGAGTCTTGGTATTGAGACCATGGGTGGTGTCATGACCAAGCTGATTGAGCGCAATACCACTATTCCCACCAGCAAATCCGAAGTCTTCAGTACTGCCGCCGACAGCCAGCCGCAAGTTGAGATCCATGTCGCCCAGGGTGAGCGCGACATGATCGAAGGCAACAAATCGCTCGGCCGCTTCATCTTGGACGGCATCCCGCCGGCCCCCCGCGGCACCCCGCAAATCGAGGTTACCTTTAACATCGACGCCAATGGCATCCTGAACGTCACGGCCAAAGACAAGGGCAGTGGCAAAGAGCAGAACATTACCATCAGCGGATCCGGTAGTCTCGACAAAGCCGAGGTTGAAAAAATGGCTAAAGAAGCCGAAGCCCACGCCGATGAAGATAAAGCCCGCAAAGAGCAGGTCGAAGCCCGCAACCTGCTGGACAGCGCCGTTTACCAAGCCGAAAAACTCAAGAAAGACAACGACGACAAAATCTCCGACGATGACAAAAAGACTTTGGACGAAGCCATCGAAGCCGCCCAAAAAGTCATTAAAGACGAGAAGGCCGACAAAGAAGCTTTAGAGAACGCCGCTAAAGAACTGAACGACAAGCTGATGCCGATCGGCAGTAAAATGTACGAACAGGCCCAAGCCGAAGAGGCAAAAACCGAGGACTCCGACTCCAAAGACGATAAGAAGGCCGACGAACCGATCGAAGGCGAAGTCGTCGACGACAAAGACGCCAAGAAAGAATAAGATGGCCGGCCTGGATAATCTCGAGGAAACATTGCGCTCAATGGTAGCTTCCTGTGATGAAGTCGAGTACGGTTTTGCCACTATAAAGTCGGCTAAAGGCATCGACCTCAAAGACATGCAAGCTACTTTTAAAGAACGGGAGGGCCTGGCTGTCATTGCTCCCAAGGATATTCTTGAAGCCAAGGGTATTAAATATGAAGGCCCGTTCGCGAAGATTACCATAGACGTGCATACGTCACTGGACATGGTGGGCTTAACAGCGGCCTTGGCGACCGAGCTTGCCAAAAACGATATATCCGCCAATGTGGTCGCGGCCTACTTTCACGATCACATCTTCGTGCAGTATGATCTACGGCAAAAAGCCATGGACGCGATCAATTATCTAAAGATTGATAATATATAACGATGGCATCCCACGAAAAACCCGGTGTCGAAACGGAAGTACCGACCGCCTATGTTGAGCATTTGATTGATCTGATCGTTCATGGTCCGTTCAATGAAACGCCACAACTCAGAAATCGCTACCGAATGGCGGCGGCCATCTGCCTGCTTGATGCCGGTCAGGCAGAAACGCTAGCTCAGAATATGACGACGGTCCTTAACCGGGAAGGCGAATTGCTGGCCCAGAGGGAAGAACGTGTCGCGGCGTGATTATTATGAGGTTTTAGGGGTCGGTAAGGGCGCTAGCGCCGATGAGATTAAAAAAGCCTTTAGGCGGGCGGCCGTGGAACACCATCCGGACAAGGGCGGCGAAGCGGCTAAATTTAATGAAATAAATGAGGCCTACGAAGTTCTTAAAGACAGTGAAAAACGAAAACGCTACGATCAGTTCGGCCACGCCGGCGTAGGTGGCGCCGGCGGCGATCCGTTTGGCGGTTTTGGAGGCACACAAGGCCAGAATATTAATTTTGACTTTGGCGACCTTGGCTTGGGCGATATTTTTAGTAGTTTTTTCGGTGGAGGCGGCGGCCAGCAACAACGCCAGGCTCGCGGCCGGGACGTTGAGGCAAGCGTAGAAATAACTTTCGAGCAAGCCGTTTTCGGCACCGAGGTCGACCTGCACCTGAACCTTGAAGATACCTGTGAGCATTGCAAGGGCACTACCGTCGAACCGGGCCACGAGCTAAAGACCTGCGACCAGTGCAAAGGCAGTGGCCAGGTGGTTAGCGTAACGCGCACTATTTTTGGCAATATCCAGCAGGCCACGGTTTGCCCGAAGTGCAAGGGCCGCGGCAAAATTCCCGAAAAAGTCTGTTCGGTTTGTCATGGCAAGGGCACCCAGGCCAAGAAGCAAACGGTTCAGCTTAAAATTCCGGCCGGCATAGACGATGGCGCCACCATCCGACTGCGCGAACACGGTGAAGCGGTGGCCGACGGACCGAAAGGCGATTTGTACGTTAACATTCGCGTCAAAGCCCACAAGCACTTCACCCGCGAGGGGGATCTTATACTTAGCGAAGAACACGTAGGTATGGTAGAGGCTGCACTGGGCACCGAAATTGATGTTGAAACCGTCGACGGCCCGGTGCGTATGAAGGTACCGGCTGGCACGCAGTCCGGCGCCGACTTCAAGTTATCTAATCACGGCGTACCGCACTTGCGCGGCGCTAGCCGTGGCGCCCACATTGTGACCATCGTCGTTGACACGCCCACCAAGCTGACCAAACAGCAACAGGAATTACTTAAAGCTTTCCAGGCAGACGACGGCAAGCACAAGCTCTGGTAACTCTAAAAGCTACTTTTGCCCCTGGCGGCGGCGTTCTGCCGGGCCAGGGTAATGTCTGCTTCAGATAGAGTGTGATAGTTGACCGTTTGGTCGCGGCCACGGTCCTTGGCAGTATATAAGGCATCGTCGGCACACGTCAGATTGTCGTCCAACTCTTTGGAAAGATCGACACCGGCCACGCCAATACTAACGGTGCCTTCGCCGCTAGCCTTGAAGGCTTCACGAACCTTTTCGGCTACGTTAATACCGTTTTTTATGCTGGTTCGCGGCAATAGCACGGCGAATTCCTCGCCATGGAGCCGTACCTGTACATCGTAACCGACGCGAGTATTCTTAAGTAACAGGCGGCCGAAGTTCTTCAGGATCTTATTGGCGCCGGGGTGGCCAAGCCGGGCATTGGTCTCGGTGAAGTGGTCGAGGTCGAGCACTAACAGGGTGTGTTGATCATCCGGGGTGCGGCGTTCACCCTCCGGCTTTTCGCGCTCAGGATACTCCAGGCCGAGCCCCCAATAAGCATCTACTAAGACCTGGCCCATATATAGGCCGGTAGTGCCATCAACCTGGTTATTCAGAACAGTTTCTTCATGGGCCAACTGTTGGTCAAGCACCACCTCTTCCAAGTCATCGACGCGCACCGTCTTTTCCAGAGCATACTCAACCAGATCCTCTTGGCTCATGGCCGTGAGGTGTTCACGTAAATCTCGCAATGCTTCGCCCTCTTCTCGTACGGACATATCGGCAAACTATAGCATAAACATAAGTAAAAAGCAACATTTACAACGCTATTTGCATATTCGAGGGCATCAATTACAATAAGCCTGAAATGAAGCATAAGCGTCTCGACCAAAGTGGTTTTCTACCTTTGTTGATAACCGTTCTTTTGATAGTTCTGATCGCTATCTACTTTATCTATAGCCGGGTCCTAAAAGCCCAGGGTTGAAAAAATCACGTAAAAGTGTTACTATAAAGCACTGTTTTACAGAAAGGATCGGCTATGACAACCCACACTCTGCCAGTTGAATACAACACCGACACGCCTATCGGCGTGGTTAGTACTGATCCTTATAACTTTTTAATTTATGACAAGCTGTTTAACGATTTCCGGATCTTTACGGAAACCAAACAGGACTGGCTACTTGACCTGCCTCTTGATGGCAAGACGGTACCGCTAGGCAAGACTACGCAGTATGGCGTCAATTTAGAGCGCATATTGCGCTCCAAAAAATTCGTGGAAACTTTTAAAACTGATAGCAAACGCAAGTTCGTAATGTATTCGCCGCTTGATCCGCCCTACAAAATCAACCCGCTCGCGTTCCTGATGAACTCGCCGACGATTGCCCATGCTTACGAAAACAAGCGCTACTTCCGCGACGAGTTCGCTGACCTCATCCGCATGCCCGAATACGAGATCCGCTATATGAACGAGCTTGATAAAGCCGCCTCTTATAAAGACCTCCAGCAAAGATATGGCTGGTTCATGTTGC
>CAYUNY010000067.1:0-4370 GCA_964446315.1 uncultured Candidatus Saccharibacteria bacterium | reverse complement strand
ACTACCATCGGCAATGGGGTGGTGACTAATGCTAAGCTGCAGAATAGTTCATTAACAGTTACGGCCGGGACTGGGCTGAGTGGCGGGGGGAGTGTAGCCTTGGGCGCAGCCACGACGCTTAACCTGGCCAACACCACCGTAACGGCCGGCTCGTACGGTGATGCCAGTCATGTGGGGACGTTCACAGTCAATGCCCAGGGGCAACTGACGGCCGCTAGCGCCGCGCTTATCTCGATCGATTCCAGCCAGATAACCAGCGGTAATTACGTCGCCAACCTCGGCAGTCTAACCGGGCTGACCACAACGGGCAACGGTGGCACCGCCAGCACCCCGACCCTGAGCGTTACCTATGGCGCTGCTGCCAATACTGCAGTGCAGGGAAATACTACCGTTGTCTGTCCAACTGGTACCGGTAACCTAACTGGCGGCGGTAATACAATCACCCTCGGTACTGGTGGTAGTTGTACTAACCTCACCGTTATAAACAGTCCGACCTTTAGCGGTACATTAGGGGTACAAGGCAGTGGCGGTATCACAGTTGGTGTAGCCGGTACAACAGCCGGTGTACTGAACCTGGCCAACGGAGCCAACGGCCAACTAAGTATTTTCAACACTGCTGCACCAACCGGTACCGGTAACGTCACCTACCAACTACCCAGTGGTGTCGGCGGTACAACATATACCCTGTGTACCGATGCCGGTAACTGTGCCGGCAGTGGCGGCGGTATCACCGGTTCAGGTACATCCGGCAAAATTGCCAAGTTCAATGGCAGTGGCAGCATAACCGACAGTAGCCTCAGTGAAAGCGGTACTACTCTCACCGCCAGTGGCAATATGATCATCCAGGGTTCCAACTCACTGAGTTTAGGTACGGCCAACACTAGTGACGGTTCAATCAGCTTCAATGACGATTCCGGTACCCACACTGTCACCCTGCAAGCCCCAGCCACTGATCCGACTGTGGATGTGGCCTTCAGACTGCCAGGTGCTGACGGCAGTAACGGCGCTTGTCTGCAGACTGACGGCAGCGGCAACCTCAGCTTCCAGTCCTGTACTGGTGGTGCCGGCGGTGGCGTGACCAGCCTCAATGGCCAAACCGGCGTAGTCAACCTGGCTAATGCTACTGGAGCATCTGGCACAGTCACCATCAACAACGCCTCCACTGCCCAAAAGGGTATCGCCCAGTTCAATGCCACCAACTTCACAGCTGCTTCTGGTGTCATCAACACTATCCAGGACATTGCTACTACCAGCTCACCAACCTTTGCGGGGTTGACGGTCAGCGGCCTGAATGTCGCAGGCGTAGTCCACAACAACGGCTCTGGTGTTCTGTCTACGGGTGATGTAGTACTGGGCAGTGAAACCAGCGGTAATTACGTCGCCAACCTAGGCAGCCTAACCGGCCTGACCACCACTGGCAACACTGGCGAAGGCAGTACGCCGACCCTGAGCATTACCTACGGCTCCGCCGCCAACACCGCAGTGCAGGGCAATACCACCTTGGTATGCCCCAGCGGCACCGGCAACCTGACTGGTACTGGCAACACCATCACCTTAGGTAGTGGTGGCACCTGTAACTCCTTAACCGTAGTCAACAGCCCAACGTTCAGCGGTGATCTAACCGTCCAAGGCTCCTCTGGTGTCACCATTGGTGTAGCCGGTACAACAGCCGGTGTACTGAACCTGGCCAATGGTACCAACAGCCAGCTAAGTACAATCAATACAGCCGTTCCGACTGGAACCGGTAATGTTACCTACCAGCTGCCAAGCGGTGTAGGCGGCACAACATATTCTATATGTACCGACGTCGGTAACTGTGCCGGAACTGGCGGCGGCATCACCGGCTCCGGCACAGCCGGAAAGTTAGCTAAGTTCAGTGGTACCGGCACCATCACGGATTCGTCCCTCAGCGAATCCGGCACCACACTTACGGCCAGCGGCAACGTGATTATCCAGGGTGCTAACGCCTTAGCACTGGGCAGCAGCGCCACAACTGACGGTTCGGTCGCTTTCTACGATGCAGCCGGCACCCACACCGTCACCCTGCAAGCCCCGGCTACTGACCCAGCCAGCAACCTGACATTCAAACTACCCAGTGCCGATGGTGGCGCTGGCGCTTGTTTGGAAACCGATGGCTCCGGCAACCTCAGCTTCCAGTCCTGTACTGGTGGTGCCGGCGGTGGCGTGACCAGCCTCAATGGCCAAACCGGCGTAGTCAACCTGGCCAATGCCAGCGGCTCAGGCGGTACAGTCACCATCAACAACGCCAGTACCAGCGCAAAAGGTATAGCTCAGTTCAACGCCACCAACTTCACAGCTGCCAGTGGTGTTATCAACACTATCCAGGACATTGCTACTACCAGCAGCCCGACCTTTGCCAACCTTACGCTCACCGGCTCGACCGGCCTAAGCGTCGGTACGGCCTCCAACTTAGGCCAGATTGTCTACAAGGACGGCACAGCCGATGGCTTCACCAATACCCTCAACACCGCCACGCTAACGGCCAACCGCACCATCAGCCTGCCAAACGAAAGCGGCACGCTCTGTATCCAAAGCTCCGCCAACTGCGGCTTTGCAATATCCGGGAGCGGTGTCACCTCGCTCGATACCCTAACCGGCGCCCTGACCATTAATAACTCTTCCGGCTCCGGCAGTGCCATCACCATCAACAATGCCAGCACTAGTACTAAGGGCATCGCACAATTCAACGCCACCAACTTCACAGCCAGCAGTGGCACGATCAACACTATCCAGGACATAGCTACCACCTCCAGCCCCACCTTTGCCAACCTCACCGCCACCAACACTGTCTCTATCCAAGGTGCCAATGCCCTAACTCTGGGTACTACCGGTACCAACACCGGCGCCATTCTGTTCAAGGGTTCAACCGCCGCTTCCGGCACCATCACCCTCATTGGTCCGGCCAACCCCACCAACAATACCCTGACCCTACCCAACGAGACCGGTACCCTCTGTTCTACAGGCAGTGTCTGTACCGGCTACGCCCCATCAACTGGCAGTGGCAGCTACATCCAGAACGGCACCTCCATCCAGACCAATGCCAACTTTGCTATCCAGAGTGCTGCCGCCGGCAGCATTGGTGGCGTCATCAAAGGTGCCGCCAGCCAGAGCGCTGACTTGCTGCAGTTCCAGAACAGTAGCGGTTCTGTATTGGCTAAGGTTGACAAAGATGGAAATGTGAATGGTGCCGCGATTTATATCAATCAAAGATTTGATCAAGGGCCACTTGGAGGCATCTACTTTATTAACGGTGCCGGCACCGGATATAACCGACTGATCGCCTATGATCATAACAGCGGTACGCTGGACCTGGGGGCAGGGAATGCTGGAGTTGCCCTTTTGCGCGCTACTGCAACAGTTAACATTACTGCCGATTCGGGGAATGGCGTTAACTTGAATGTTAATGACGGTGCAAATACGCAGCGTGTAACTGTAAGGGGTGGTACGCAGGGCGGTGCCACAACTATCACCCCAGCAGGGTTCAGTAATACTGATCTTATCTTGAGAGGCTTTGGTTCTCAGACGGGTGATTTATTACAGTTCCAGAACTCCAGCAGTGTTAATCTCTCTAGCTTTAACTCTAATGGCCAGCTCACACTTGGACGTGTCGCCAGCTCCGGCACAGTAACTCAAGGCACTCTAACCTTCGCCGATGGCACCACCGACAACTTTGGCTCCACCCTAAACACCACAACTCTCACAGCCAACCGAACAATATCTTTACCCGATGCTTCTGGTACAATCTGTCTGCAAACCGCCGCAGCTTGTGGTTTCGCTCCAACTACTGGAGGCACCGGCTACATCCAGAACGGCACGACAGTACAAGCAGGTGCAAACTACTACATTCGCAGTGCTGGAACCGGGTCGGTCGGGGCGGTGATAGAAGGTGCGAACGGCCAGACAGCGGATATTCTGCAGGTCAATACCTACAACGGTACGACGAGTACTACGCGCGTCGGGGTAGCAAATAATGGTGTGTTTTATAGCAATTTCCAAGGGCAGTTTTCTACTGGTACTTTCACGGATCCTATAGGAGGGCAAAGAGCACTTAAATGGTCAGGCAGCGCGGCTGGTGATAACTTGCTGCTGGTCGGGGGGGCTAGCGCACTTACCGTTCAAGCCGGACAAATAACGGGCACAGCTCCAGGAGGGGCCGCAAGCTTTGATCCTGCGGTAGGCTCAGGATGGGCAGCCAAGCTAAGCGGCGCGTTGAGCGTTGGCTCTGGTTTCGCGAACCGACAGGCATTAATCATAGGTGGCGTATCAGGCCAAACTGCTGACCTCTTCCAATTACAGGATTCAAATAACAACGTAAACGCCAAATTTGGCCCAACCGGTGCAGCCCTGAC
>CAYUNY010000066.1:0-4385 GCA_964446315.1 uncultured Candidatus Saccharibacteria bacterium | reverse complement strand
GACAAGGTCGAGCACATCATGAAAATTAAGCAGGACATTTCCAGCCTCGACGCTTCCATCCGTGACGACGAGGAAGACTCCGTTCTGGCCGATTTCATCGAAGACGAAGACACCGTTTCTCCCGAGGAATCAGCCACCGGTCAGCTCCTCAAAGAGCAGGTTAAAGACATGCTGGCGGCCCTGACCGAACGCGAGCAGAAGATCCTCAAACTGCGCTTCGGCCTGGAAGACGGCAAGAGCCACACGCTCGAAGAAGTCGGTCAGGAATTCTCGGTTACCCGCGAGCGCATAAGACAAATCGAGGCCAAAGCCCTAGCCAAACTGCGCAAGCACCGCGACGCCAAAAAACTCCACGACTACATCAAGTAGATGAATAAAAAACTGCAGATCATCGGTTTAGCGGGCACAAATGGCTCGGGTAAGGACACCGCCGGCCACATTCTGGCCGAGCACCACGGCTACCTGTTTGTGCCAGTGACCGAACTTTTGCGAGTCGAGTTGCGCCGTCGCGACCTGCCGATAACCCGCGAGAACCTGCGCATGGTGGGTGGCGAATGGCGCCATGAACTGGGGTCTGGGGTGCTCGTCGACAAGGCCGTCGCCGACTGGCAAGTCGCCAAAGATTTGTACAAAGGCGTTGTCATCAGCAGTCTGCGTAACCCCGGTGAAGCCCAACGCGTTCACGATCTAAATGGCACAGTACTTTGGATAGACGCCGACCCGAAGATCCGCTACAAGCGTATTCAGGCCAACGCCATCAGCCGCGGCCGCGCCGAAGAAGATAATAAGACCTTCGAGCAGTTCCAGGCCGAAGAAGCCATCGAAATGACCCTGCCCAAGGGCGGTGATAACGCAAGCCTGGACATGGGCGCCGTCAAAGACCAGGCTGACGTCCGTCTCGACAACACCGGCGACAACGTACCAGCTTTCCGAACAGCTCTCGAAAAAGCCCTCGGCCTATGAGCCACATAAACAAAGCCGAATTACGTAAATCTTTGAAGCAGAAACGGCTGGAGATGGGCGATGCTGAACACACGCTTAACAGCCGGGAAATTACCAGGCGACTTAAAGAGCAGGTTGACTGGTCCGGCGTTAAAACCGTGCATTATTTCGAGCCGATCGGTGAATTGCTGGAGGTCGATATTTCGGGGCTGGTAACAGATCTGGAAGACAACTTTTCAAACGTCCAGTTATTCGCGCCGCGGCTGATTGGCAAGGAGTGGCAAATGATATCCCTCAAACCCACGGTGCCGCCCGAGCAATTCGACGTCATTATCGTGCCTATGCTCGGTTTTGACCCCAAAACACTGCACCGCATAGGCTACGGTGGCGGTTATTATGATAAGTTCCTCGCAACCCAGCCCGGCGCCCAAAAAATCGGCGTTTGTTTCGAAGACGGCAAGACTGAACACATTCCGGCCGAACCTCATGACGTGCCGCTCGACACTGTAGTCACCGAAAAGAAGGTATACTGAGTCCCATGCGACGAGGTGAAGATAAAGTTCTGAGAGCGGCGGCGCTAAAAGCAGGTGAGGCAGTCCTAAAGTTCAAACCAACTGAAGGTTTGGAGCACAAAGAAGGCCGTAGTAATCCTGTAACGGCGGCGGATCTGGCCAGCGAACAAATTATCATAGATCTAATCCGCGCTAACTTTCCCGAAGATCAAATTTTAGCTGAAGAAACGGCTAATAACGTAAATGACCCATTAGCGGCCGAGCACCTATGGGTGATTGACCCGATCGATGGCACCAACAACTTCCGTTACGGCCGAAATTACTCGGCTATCTCAATCGGCTATATTGAAAGCGGGGAAATTAAAGGCGCGGCGGTACTTAACCCTTTTAACCAAGATCTTTTTACGGCCGAGGAAGGTAAGGGCGCCTTTCTGAACGGAGAAAAAATAGGAGTCAGTGATCTGGATGATCTGGGCAAAGCTACTATAGCCTCAGATAACTCTTCCTTTCCCGAGGGAACACGCCATAATCTCGAGCTCATGTTAAAGATTCCAGATACACCCTGGTTTCTTATGAGAGGCAGTGCCGTTTTAATCATGTGTGATGTAGCGGCTGGCCGCGCTGATCTGTACTTTCATACTTTTTTAAAGCCCTGGGATAACGCGGCGGCTTTCTTGATCGCCGAGGAAGCCGGCGCCAAGCTTGTTGGCCTGAAAGGCCAGGAAATTAACTTTCTGTCCGAGGAAGTTGTTGTCGGCAATGAGGAACTAGTCAAACAGTTCCTAGCCTCTCTGTAGCGTATACTGTAACTATGGCTGAGGCTTCAGGGAAGCGTAAGAAGTTAGCAATTATTGACGGCAAATCGGTGTTTTACCGTGGCTATTACGCCATGCCTAATTTGAGCACGCCGGACGGCACGCCGACGGGCGGCGTTTTTGGCTTCGCGACCATGGCGTTGGAGGTCATCCGGCGGCTCAAGCCCGACTACGTGGCGGTGGCGTGGGATAAGCCCAAAACCAACATCCGCAAACGTCTCAAGCTGTACCCGGAATACAAAGCCGGTCGCAAACCGGCGCCGGCCGACTTTCATGAACAAGTGCCGATTCTGCGCGAACTGCTAAAGGCTTTCGGCTGGCCACTTTATGAGCTCGACGATTACGAAGCCGACGACATTATGGGTGCCCTGGCGGTGCAGGCCAAGGCCAAAGACATAGAAACCATGCTGGTGACCTCTGATCTGGACATGTTGCAATTGGTTAACGGCCACACCCACGTTTACGCGCTCAAAACCGGCTTGAGCAACATAGAATTGTATTCGCCGAAGAGTTTCGAAGCCAAATATGGTATTCGGGTCGACCAATTCCTGGACCTTAAAGCCATAAAAGGCGACTCGTCCGACAACATTCCCGGGGTGCCGGGCATCGGCGAAAAGGGCGGCCTGGAACTGCTCAAACAATTTGAAACCCTGGACGGCGTTTACAAAAATCTGGACCTGATTAAGGAGACAACCCGCGCCAAACTAGAAGCCGGCAAGGACCTGGCCTACCTAAGCAAACAGCTGGCAAGTATCTGGACCGACGCTCCTATCAAACTTGACCTGAAAGAAGTTGACGGCCGTAATATACAGCCCGAAAAGGTGCTGAACCTACTGCAAAAACTGGAGTTCCGTTCGCTGGTCCGCCAACTGCCGGACGTTATGCAGGTGGCCATAGATGATCACCACGCTAAAACCGGCGGTGGCCCGATCAAAGCCGGCAAACACACCATTATTAACACGGCCACTGGACTCAAAGACCTTAAACTGGGCGACGCCCAGCTGTTGTTCGTGAGCAGTCGTAGCGCCGGCAAGCACGGCCGCGACCCCGAACTGCTCAGCCTGAGCGACGGCACGCACACCTTTAGCCTCGACCTCAAGAAGTTAAAAGCTGTAGATGTGGTTGATACGCTTGGCAATTTGCCGCCGCTGGTCGGCCACGATGTTAAGTCAACCGTGAAAGTTTTGCTCGAGCTCGGCTTCAAACTGCCCACGGTTCACCACGACGTGCTGGTTGGCGCCTTCCTGCTGAACAGTTTGCGCCGTGAGCGAAGCCTGACTGAGCTGGCCGAGACGGAACTGGGCTATGAAGGCTCGCCATTCGAAGACCTTGACCGCGACGAGTCGCTGACCCGCGCCGCCGAAGTTACGGCCGTCATCCAGCGCCTCTACGAAAAACAGGCCCTCGAGATTAAAAAACTGCCTAAGCTGGCAAATCTCGCAAAGGACGTCGAGTGGCCGGTCATTCCGGTGCTGGCCGAGATGGAACGCGCCGGCATCGAGCTCAACGTAAAATACTTGGAGAAATTCGCCGATGAAATCAATGACATGGTTTCGGACTACGAACAGCAGATTTACGGCCACGCCGACCAGGAATTTAACATCGGTTCACCGGGCCAGCTGGCAGAGATCCTTTTCGACAAATTACACCTGCCGACAAAAGGTATCAAGAAGGGCAAGACCGGCTATAGCACGGCGGCCAGCGAGCTTGATAAACTGCGCGGCCAGCACCCGATTATCGACTTGATTACCCAGTACCGCGAGGTCGCCAAGCTTAAAAACACCTACGTGGACACTCTGCCCAAGCAGGTCGATGAAAACTCGCGCCTGCACACCACATACGATATGGCGACGGCGCCGACCGGCCGGCTCTCGAGCCACGACCCCAACCTGCAGAACATTCCCACCCGTACCGATCTGGGCCGGCGCATCCGCACGGCCTTCGTGGCGGGCAAGGGCAAAAAACTGGTCAGCGCCGACTACTCACAGTTCGAACTGCGCCTGGCGGCCGCCCTGGCCGGTGAGAAAGACATAATCGACGCCTTCAACCGCGACGCCGACGTGCACACCATCACGGCGGCCCAGGTTTACGGCCGCGAACCCGAAGACGTTACCAA
>CAYUNY010000065.1:0-4416 GCA_964446315.1 uncultured Candidatus Saccharibacteria bacterium | reverse complement strand
GGAACGTTAACGGCATCCGGGCCGTTATGAAAAAGGGGCTCTGGGAGCCTTTCTTGGCTGAAGAAAAGCCGGACATCCTGATGTTGCAAGAGATTAAGGCCAAGCCTGAGCAGGTCGAAGAAATCCCGATCGATGGCTACGACGCCTTCTGGTACTCGGCCGAAAAACCCGGCTACAGCGGCACGGCATTGCTGAGCAAAACGCCGCCACTGCAGGTGATCAATGGTTATCCCAAAGACATTATTGATAGGTACAAGCTCACTGGCGACACCTACGGCGACCCGAATAAAGAAGGGCGAGTGATCGCCGCCGAGTTCGAAAAATTCTGGGCGGTAGGCGTTTACACGCCTAATGCCAAGGACGACCTGAGCCGCGTGCCGCTCCGCCACAAACACTGGGACCCGGCCTTTCTGGCTTACTGCAAGCAACTCGAGAAAGATAAGCCGGTGGTCTTTATGGGCGACCTGAATGTGGCCCACACCCCCGACGACCTGGCCAACGACAAAGCCAACGTCGGCAAGAAGGGTTTCACCGACGAAGAGCGTGCCGGATTCCAGGCCTTCGTCGACGCCGGCTTTGTTGATACTTTCCGCTTATTCAAGCAGGGTAAGGGTTTCTATACGTGGTGGTCGCATTTCGCCAACGCCCGGGCCCGCAACGTCGGCTGGCGTATCGATTACGTGTTGGTTTCGGCCAGCCTGCGCGACAAGGTTAAAGCCGCCGACATCCACCCCAAGATCATGGGCAGCGACCATTGCCCCGTATCTGTTACACTAGATGTATGACACCCGACGAATTTACCAACCGGGAATTATTCCTGGAGGTGGGGGACGGACACCGGCTTTATGTCCAGGACTGGGGCAACGCAAAGGCCAAGACGGCCGTTGTGTACCTGCATGGCGGGCCAGGCAACGGCTGTGACGACCGAGACAAAGACAAGTTCGACCCACAAACCCAGCGCGTTATTTTCCATGACCAACGTGGGGCGGGGCAGAGCACCCCGACCGGCTCGCTAAAGAACAACACTTCGCAAGACCTGGTAGAAGATATCACCAAACTTACCGATAAGCTAAAGCTCAAAAAGTTCGTGCTTGTCGGTAGCTCGTGGGGTAGCACCTTGGCGCTGTTGTACGGCATTAAGTACCCAGAGCGCGTCGCCGGCATGGTCATCGACGGTGTATTTACGGCCACCCAGGCCGAGTACGATTGGCTCGATAAGGGCCAGTGGCGGACCTTTTTCCCAGAGGTGTGGGAAGAATACACTGCCAGCGTGCCTACTGCGCACCGTGATGACCCGAGCGCCTACCATTTCAAGCAGATCTTCAAAGGCGACGCCGAGGCCCGCAAAAAATCGGCCTATGCCTACGTTAGAATGGAGCTGGCTCTACTTAAACTCGATGCTCGCTATGATCCCGGTCCGTTTGCACAATTCGATCCCGGCAACGGCCTGATCGAACTGCATTACATGGCCAACCACTGCTTTATCGAGCCCGATTACATTCCCAAGCACGCCGCCAATCTTAAAATGCCCGTCGGCATAATCCAGGGCCGTTACGACATGGTCTGTCCGCCCGAGGCGGCCTACACTCTGCATAGGGCATTGCCCAAGGGCAGGCTGGTATGGACGATTAACGGCCACCTCAAACAGCACGAGGCTAAGAATATCCTCAGCCTCTTACTTGAGTGGCTGACCGGAGAAAATTGATGGCTGAGCGCCCATTCGCGGTTTTTGATATCGACGGCACGCTGATGCGCTGGCAGATTTACCACGCTGTCAGCGACGAGCTGGCCCGCCGCGGCCACCTGGACGCCAAAGCCTTCGCTAAAGTCCGCGAGGCCCGCATGAACTGGAAAAAGCGCGCCGGCGACGCCTCGTTCAAGACCTACGAACGGGCCATGATAGAGCTGTTCGACGCCAGCATTACCAGCCTAAAACCGGAGGAACTAATAGCCGCCGGGCAAAGCGTGCTGGGCGAGTACAAAGACCAGGTTTACACCTACACGCGCGACCTTATCAAAGACCTGCGGGGCAAAGGCTACTTGTTGTTCGCTATCTCGGCATCGCCCTCCGAAATTATCGGCATGTTGGCCGATTACTATGGCTTTGACGATTTCGGGGGATCGACTTACGAAGTCAAAAATGGCTTTTTTACCGGCAACGGGCGAATCCTTAAAAACGAGCGCAAGCCGGCCCACCTAAAAGAGCTGGTCGCCAAACACGGCGCCACTTTTAACGGCAGTGTCGGCGTGGGCGACAGCGAGGGCGACATCCCAATGTTATCGGCAGTTGAAAAACCAATTGCCTTTAATCCGACCCGCGAACTCTTCAACCACGCCAAGGGCGCCGGCTGGAAAGTGGTCGTGGAGCGCAAGAACATGATCTACGAACTGGAGCCCGGCGATGGCGACTACAGGCTCACAACTTAGCTTTGGAATCACCTACGGTTTCCTGGGCGGTCACTTGGTCAGTCGACGCCTCAGGCGTCTCATGAAAGCCGGCGGCTTTGACTACTGCGCCGATCTTAACAACGCCGACATCGTAATCGCCCACTCAGCGGGGTGTTGGGAGGTGGGAGACTTAAAGCCCCGGCTGCTGGTTATGGTAGGCCTGCCTATGGCGAAGCCGGGGCTACCGACATCGTTTCGGGCTAACCGCGCCCGAACGTCGACCTACCTGGCTAATCGGCATATCCCGCAAGGTCTTTCGATGACCGGGTTTAATCTCTATTACGGGTTGCGCCAGCCGCGCCGCAACCTGAAAATTATACGCAACGCCAAGGGCTTGCAGGTAACGGCCAAGAAGCCCGGAGAAATACCGGTCTTATTCATTATTAACCGGAACGATCCCTGGACCCATAACCCTGACGAGTTACGAAACTGCCTGCAGAACAAGGATTGGGTATTCCTGGGCCTGCCCGGGTCACACGACGATATTTGGGAACATCCCAGCCGCTATGTGGATATAATTGAGCGTCATGCACGACTACTGGTATAAACAAACGGCCGAAAAGCCGCTGTACCCGGACCTGTTGTGGAGCCGGCCCGAAAACAAAAAGCAAGCCGGCAAGTTATTAATTGTAGGCGGCAACGCCCATGGCTTCGCGGCGGCGGCCGAGGCTTACGCCGAAGCTGTTAAGGCCGGCGTCGGCACGGCCCGGGTCTTATTGCCAGACAGCCTGCAAAAAACCGTCGGCAAGATGTTCGCCGCGGGGGAGTACGCGCCCAGCACGCCGAGCGGTAGTTTTAGCCGCCAGGCCCTGGCCGAACTGCTGGAACTATCTGCGTGGGCCGACGGAGTATTGTTAGCCGGCGATCTGGGCCGCAATTCCGAAACCGCCGTTTTGCTGGAGCAATTCCTGAAAGAATATAAGGGCCGGCTGGTGCTAACCAAAGACGCCGCCGATTATTTCGCTAAAATGCCTACTGCCGCGCTCGACCGGCCCGATACCTGCCTGGTCATAAGTTTCGCCCAGCTACAGAAGCTGGTCATGGGCGCCGGTTCCACGACCGCTTTCCGGTTCGACATAGATTTCTTGCGATTAGTAACCGCACTGCACGAGCTAACCGAAAAGCATTCGGCCTCAATTATAGTCAAGCATTTGGAGACAATTTTCGTCGCCGCCGGCGGCCAGGTGAGCACCACGAAGCTAACAGAGGATATGCCCGTCTGGCGGCTTAAAACCGCGGCCCACGCCGCCGTCTGGTGGTTGCAGAACCCCGGCAAAGCTTTTGAAAGCCTGACTACTAGCCTGGTTTAGGCGACTGCGACGTCTTGGAGCTCAAGGAACTCGGCCGGTGGAGAAGCCGCAACATGGCCGGCCTCTACACGGTTTACCTCGGGCCGACGGTGTCGCGACCGAGCAAAGCTGGTAGATATATGAACACCGCCTTCGTCACCTCTGCGACGCCGCATAAGAGGCACTACTTCGTATGCGCCTGGTATAAAATCGTCGCCATCAAGCTCCATGGCTTCTTCGGGGGGTCTTTCGGCATATACCACAGTTACTGTGGGCTCGGCGCCGTCGGCAATCCAATCTAGTAAGTAGGAGTCCAGGGGGCCAATGGCCAGCTCTCCGTACCGGGCGGGGGCCGCTACCGGCTCTTCCTGCTCGACTACTGTTTCTTGGGAGATGTCGTGTTCGGCCAGAAACGCCGAAACGTTAGTGATAACATTTAGATTCGCGCTTTGAAAATTCTTAATATAGTGGTTGTCAGGGCCTTTGGGATCTTCTACGGCCAAGCCGAAGAAAAGTTCTTGGTCGTGACCCGCTGGAAAACCTTTCATATTTTTGTCCTCTCTTGATATGTGTTAAATATCTTACATGCATGTTATACGCCCGGAGAGGTTAAGTTGTCAAATAATAAATGGTGGGCGAGGAGGGAATCGAACCCTCAATCCGTGAGGAACACGATTTT
>CAYUNY010000064.1:0-4474 GCA_964446315.1 uncultured Candidatus Saccharibacteria bacterium | reverse complement strand
TTCATAGACAGCCAGAACCTGAACCTCGGCACCCAGCGCATGGGCTGGAAGCTCGACTGGCGCAAGTTCCGCCAATACCTTAAAGACGAGCATGGCGTTACCAACGCCTACATGTTCATCGGCTACATGAGCGACAACGAAGCCCTATACGAATACATGCACGAGCTGGGCTACCTGATCGTTCTAAAGCCGACGGTCGACATCAGCAAGCGCGACGAAAAGGGCCAGCCTCTTAAAGACAAAGAGACCGGCGAGAATGAAAAGCCGACTATTAAGGGCAACGTCGACGCCGAGCTGGTGCTTTATGCCATGAAGGAAATGCCCAACTACGACCAAGCCATAATTGTTTCTGGCGACGGCGATTTCTTTAGTCTGGCCGAGTACCTGGAAGAGCAGGGCAAACTGGCGCACATTATCGCTCCCAACTGGCAGTACTCCAGCCTGCTCAAACCCTTCGACGCCAAGATCATCCGCCTCGACCAGCAACGCCGCCAACTGGCCTACCACGACCGCAAAAAGAAATAATTGCTCAGTAGGCGTATACTGAAATTAAGACCAAGACCGAAAATCTATCACATCAATTATTACCAAAGGAGAGTGCTATGTTAGGAAAAAATAATGTTTGCGCAGTCGTGGCCGTCAAGGACATGGACGCCGGTAAGAAATTTTATGGGGAAACGCTAGGCCTCGAAGTAGGCATGGAAAGCCCGGGCGGCACCTTTTACAAGTCCGGCAACGGCGGTATTTTCGTGTATCCGTCAAGCTTCGCCGGCACCAACCAGGCCACGGCTGCCGCTTGGAACGTCGAAGACGTCGAGGGCGCTGTAGAAGAACTGAAAGGCAAGGGCGTCAGCTTCGAGCACTACGACTCTATTCCCGGCGCTACTTTAGAAGGCGACGTCCACGTCATGGGCGAGCTGAAGGCCGCCTGGTTCAAAGACCCCGACGGCAATATCCTGAACATTCTTAACCAAGTAGGCTAGGCAAGCATGGCAGATAAGAAATGGGATTTCTCCGGACTTAAAGCGATCATTTTTAACGGCACGCTAAGCAAATCACCCGAGCCGAGCCACACCGAAAAGCTGATTAAGATCAGCACCGGCATCATGGAAAAGCACGGCGTTAAAACCGAGCTGATCCGCACCATCGACCACCCCGACATCGCCGTGGGCGTCTGGCCCGACATGAGCGAGCACGGCTGGCCCAAGGATGAATGGCCCGAGATATTCAAGCGCGTCATGGACGCCGACATCCTGATCCTGGCCGGGCCGATCTGGCTGGGCGACAATTCCAGCGAAACCAAGAAGGTCATTGAACGGCTCTACGCCTGCTCAAGCATCCTTAATAAGGAAGGCCAGTACGCCTTTTACGGCAAAGTTGGCGGCTGTTTGATCACCGGCAACGAAGACGGCATCAAACACTGCGCCATGAACGTTTTGTATAGCCTGCAGCACCTGGGTTACAGCATTCCGCCGCAGGCTGACGCCGGCTGGATCGGTGAGGCCGGACCCGGCGCCAGCTACGGTGACGACGACGGCAAAGGCGGTAAAGAAGGCTTCGACAACGATTTCACCAACCGCAACACCACCTTCATGACTTGGAACCTCCTGCACCTGGCCAAAATGCTCAAAGACAACGGCGGTATCCCGGCGCAGGGCAACCAGCGATCCAAGTGGGACGCCGGCGCCCGCTTCGACTTTGAAAACCCCGAATATCGTTAGCATTCTTACTGCCGATCAGTGGCATTTACCTATAATAGGAGTTTCATGAAAGTTACCAAGTACATCCACAGCTGTCTGTTAGTTGAGACAGCCGACCGAACGGCGCTGTTCGACCCCGGTGTTTACAGCGCGCCCGCCATTGACCTTAGTCGCCTGGAACGCCTGGACGACATCTTTGTCACTCATGCGCACCCCGATCACCTCGACACGGCTTTTGTTAAACAACTGATCGCCAAATTTCCGACGGTGCGCATCACAACCACCGGCGAAGCCGCTCAAAAGCTCGCCGGCGAAGGCGTCAAAGCCGCCACCACGCCGCCGGCCGGAGTGGAATTCTTTGACTCTCCGCACGAGAGCAAGGGTCCTTTAATGCCCGTCGGCCCCGAAGAAATAGGAGTCCATTACCTCGACAAACTAAGCCATCCCGGCGACAGCCATAGCTTCCACGAGACCAAGGCTATTCTGGCCCTGCCCGTCACTGCTCCCTGGGGTAGTTCGTTCAACGCCATCAATCTGGCCTGCGAGCTGAAGCCACAGTACGTCCTGCCGATTCACGATTGGCACTGGCGTGACGAAGCGCGCGAGTTAATGTACGAGCGGTTCGAGCAGGCCTTCGGCGAGCAGGGCATTACCTTCTACAAACTGCAAACCGGCCAGCCCGTCGACATCCCGTTGTAAAAAACAACCACAGCACTACATTGACAAAACGCCTAATATTTGCTACAGTTGGGTTGTGTCAATAAAAACAAATATACAAAATTTCGTCGACGAACAACTGCCGGTAGTCGGCATGCAGGTTGGCCTGGTAGCTATGGCCGCCGCCGCCACTCTCAGCTCAATGCCCGATCACGCTAAGAGCCGTTCCATCGTGCTGCCGAACCAGCCGGTTATAAAGGTAGCCGATGACAGCGAGGGCAGTAATCCACTCCGTCGCGAAAGGGAAGAAACCGCTCCGCACTTTGTCAGTTACGCCGAAACCCAGCGCACCCCGGGCCGCGCGGGGAAGTACTAATAAGCTTGACCATTATTAATTAATATGTTAGGATAAAAACTATGATAAAACAATACGATCCAGCCGAAAGCCCATCCGCTAAAAGTTACGTCGACGCGTTTTTAACGCGCCGTGGCCGGAGAGCTTTGCAAGAAAATGAGCTCCGTCAGGACGCTCCTTTCACCCACGAAGAAGTGGTCAAAGCCGGCGCTAAGCGCGTAGGTAAAGCGGTTCTGATCGGCGCTTTAGTCGGTGGCTTTGCCGGTCCTCCGGTGGCCCATGAAGTTGGCAATATTCTAGCCGGCGGGGCA
The DNA here is from genome assembly GCA_964446315.1 of uncultured Candidatus Saccharibacteria bacterium. Taxonomy (GTDB): domain Bacteria; phylum Patescibacteriota; class Saccharimonadia; order Saccharimonadales; family UBA4665; genus UBA5150. Next base: position 1,451 of record CAYUNY010000064.1, on the reverse strand, counting down.
GTCCAAGAGCGGGCTCCCGTACCGGACATGACTGTAGCTACGCCCGGCGGACCGATAGTAGCTCCCGAGACTACGCCGGCGCCGGCTCCGACCGCCGCGGAAAACGTCGTAAATCACTAAAAGATCCTAGCGTTGGCGGTAGCCGGCGGTACGCTATATACATTAATTAGCGATCAAACAGCGTACGAACTGTGGAAAAGTGGTGCAAAAAGCGCCACTTTTTATTTATTTTCTGCTTGCGGGGGGTCGCAGTGGGTAGTACACTCATGTCAGTGGGTAGAAATGGTAAAACCAAAATAGTTTCACCACTTCAAAAAATAAAAAACCACTAGTAGCTAAGGGGAGATCAATGGCCACGGTAGACTACTTCGAACGGAAGCTTGACGATAAGCGCCGTTTGACTATACCGCCCGAACTTCGCAGTAAGTTCGCCAGCGGGGCAGTCGTAACCAGAGGCTTCGGCACGTACCTGCACCTTTACCCCAAGGATGTATGGGACAGGCTGGTAGAGCCGCGATTAGCCGGCGATATCCTCGACGAGCGGATAGCAGATCTGAACGTCCGGTTCCGGATGGGCAAGATCGAGCAATCGCCTGACGGCAAACAGGGGCGGATCACCGTTGATCAGCACCTGCTTGACTACGCGGGCATTAATCGCGACCTGGTCGCGGTGAGTGTTGGCGGCGACGGCGGTTACTGGCGGCTGATTGAGCCGCGCGAAGCCGAAAAGCTACTCTAGATCCTTAACAATTTAACTGGATAGATCTTAAAACCCTCGAGATCAGCTATCCGGCAGTCAACAAGTGGCCATAAGCGACCACTTAAAAAAGCGTTTTGTACCTTTCTCAAAACACCTCCCAAAACTCCACCTCACACATAAGTCTCTCAAACTTGACTTGGCGAACCGTACTTGTACAATTTGCTGAGTCGCACAAAAACAAAAACTACAAAAAAACAAAAAGTTGATTGCCGGATAGGTGACCTTGCAAAAACAAAAAGTAAGCAAAGATGCACCAAAACAAAAACCAAAATAAACAGCACGTACCGGTGTTACTGGACGAAGTCCTGCAGTACCTGGACCCGAAGAGCGGGGAATCATACCTCGACCTGACGGCCGGTTACGGAGGGCACGCCTCGGCGATACTGGAACGGACTGGAAGCCTCACGAGGGCGGTTCTGGTCGATCGTGACCCGCAAGCGTTTAAAGCGCTAAAGGCAACGTTCGGCTCGGACGCCACTGTACGGCAGGAGGACTTTTTATCCGCCAGCCGGGAATTGTTGGCCCAAGGGCGGCAATTCGACCTTATTTTGGCCGATTTGGGCGTATCGTCACCGCACCTTAACGAGGGATCGCGTGGTTTTGCCATCGCGACCGATGGTCCGCTGGACATGCGGATGGACCAATCGCAAGAGCTGACCGCCGAAACTATAGTTAATAGCTATAGCGAGGC
>CAYUNY010000063.1:0-4590 GCA_964446315.1 uncultured Candidatus Saccharibacteria bacterium | reverse complement strand
ACGGCTGGGCCTTGGCTTTTTCTTTCGCACTGACTCCGTGATGGCCTTGGACCACAAGATCGCGCAGGTAGATTACCGACATCAGCTGCCGGCTTTCGTCAGTTCGATAAACTCGGCACGGGTCCGCGGATCACGCTTGAACAGGCCGCGAACGGCCGAGGTGCTGGTCAGGACTTGCGGTTTGCCTATGCCACGCATTTCCATGCACAGGTGCCGGGCTTCCAGGATCACGCCGACGCCTTTGGGTTGGATGGCTTCGGCCAGAAAATCGGCCACTTGGACGGTGATGCGCTCCTGATTTTGCAGGCGCCGGCTGACGTAATCCAGGATTCGCGCCAGCTTGGAGAGGCCGATGATTTTTTTGTCTGGGATGTAAGCGATCGAACCGTAACCGAAAAATGGCAGCAAGTGATGTTCGCAAATGCTATAAAACGGTATTTTTGTCTGCAACACCATCTCGTCGTATCCCTCGGAGTCGAAAATCGTGATTTTCGGCGGCTGGGGGTCCAGGAATTCGTCGAGGAACTGCTTGTAGCGCTGCGGCGTGTCGCGCAGGCCTTCCCGCCCCGGCTCCTTGTCCAAGTGGGTCAGTAGTTCGGCAATGAGGTCGTCAGGTTTCTTCATAATGATCTGACTATTATAGCAAAGAATAACTCCTTTAGGCGTGTCGTTTAGCCCGAATAAAGTACAGCATATCAACCATAATGAAGCTGATGACCATGAGTAGCAGCCAAGAACCGATCTTTTGTATGCCGACGACGTGCCAATGTTGCAGTTGGGCCGGGTATAGCCAGGCGTGTGAAAACGTGCCGATGTTTTCGCCGAACCAAATGAATAAAGCAATCAAGATAAAGCCCACGACAAGAGGCATGTGACGGATTTTTCGGTTGATACTGTAGCTGACGGTCACTCGGCCATAGAGGAGCACGAGCGCCGCAAATAACAGGTAACGTAAGTCATAGCCAAAGTGGTCGAGGAAAAAATTGCCGTAAATCGCTATTGCCAGTATGACGCTATATTTGCGCGGCGGATAGTTGGTAAAAGATAAGTTCATTACACGCCAGGCGCGTGCCATATAACTACCTACCGCGGCATACATAAAGCCCGAAAACAGCGGCACATTGCCGACTTTAAAAAAAGCCTCACCCGGGTACGACCACGAGCTAACACTGTGTGAAGTTTTGAATAACTCCATTCCTAATCCAACCAGATGGAATAGTACGATGGTAATGACTTCGTGTGGTTTTTCGAGCTTGGAGAGCAACATGAACAGCTGGACGGCAATGGCGAATAGGAATAGCCAATCGTAGCGGCTCAGGAGCGGCAGTTCTACGTAATGCGTGAAGATAATGGCGCCGAGCATCAGACCGCCAAACAGCGCTGCCCAACCCTGGCGGATCGCAAAGGCCCACAATGCGCCACCCGGCAGGCCTTTTACCTTCTGTAAAAACTGATGCTTTGTAAGTTTCATCAATGTTGGCGGAGGGAGAGGGATTTGAACCCTCGATGGGATTGCTCCCAAACCGCCTTTCCAAGGCGGCGCCATAGGCCACTAGGCGACCCCTCCGCGATAATGAGACAAACCTACGGTTTTTCTCATCGCGCCGGGCGCCGGAATAAATCCGTCGTCTCGGGCTGCTCTTTTCCCTTCGTCAGGCCTTACGCCTCGGTCTATCATGAGAGCTCTATTATTATACAGAACTCCCGGTTGGGGAAAAATTACTACAAAATTATCTTGCAGAGCGCGCAAGCCAAGCGGTACACTGGATCGACATGAACCTGATCGAACTGGAAGACGTCAGTAAACTGTACGGCTTCGGCGATGCCACTACCCTGGCGCTCGACGAAGTTAATTTAAGGATTGAAAAAGGCGAGTTCGTGGCCGTCATGGGCCCGAGCGGCTGCGGCAAGAGCACGCTAATGAATGTTATCGGCTTGCTCGACCGGCCTAGCCACGGCACCTATCGCCTGGACGGCAAGGCGGTCTCACGGCTAAGGCCGAATCAGTCGGCCAAAATCCGGCGCGATACAGTCGGTTTCATATTTCAGTCATTCAATCTGCTACCGCGATTGACGGCGCTGGAAAACGTTGCCCTACCGCTGCTGTATAAGGGTTTTTCACAGCGCAAGCGCGTCAAACTGGCCAGTCAGATGCTAGAACGTGTTGGCATACAGACCCGGGAATACTTTCTGCCGTCACAACTCAGCGGCGGCCAGGCGCAGTGTGCTGCCATTGCCCGCGCCCTGGTTAACGAACCGAAGCTGATCATTGCCGACGAACCGACCGGCAATCTCGACAGCCAGAGCTCGCGGCTGATCATGGAGCTGCTGGCTGACATCCACAAACTCGGCAATACCATCTTGTTCGTGACACATAACCCGGAGCTCACCCGCTTTGCTACCCGCGTAGTCTACATGCATGACGGCAGTATCATCCATGACGAAAAGACGGCCCTCGGCCAAGTGGCCAGCACCGCCCGCAAGGTTCTGTACACCGTCTCCAAGACCAGCGAGGAGGACGATTTGGCCGGCGTGTCGGCATTAATGAAAGCCCTGCCCCACAAGCCGGCCCGGCGTACCCCGCGCAAAAAACCGGTTGCTAAAGCCAAGCCCGCCCAACGGCCGCGCCGTACGGCAAGCCGTCGAGGTAGCCGTTGATGATCTGGTCACACGTCAGCCATTTGAAAGCCGGCATGAGCGCCATGCGCAATACTAAACTGCACAGCTTCTGGACGATGTCCGGTGTGATTATCGGAGTCGCTTCGGTAATCCTGGTCGTCGGCATCGGCGAAGGCATCAAGCAGCAGATCAGCGGCCAACTGCACCACCTGGGCAAGAACATCATTACCATCCGACCGGCGGATTTGGCTGCTGGCACCGACTCCAAGAGTTCTAATCTGTTAAGCGGCTTTAGTACCAGCGGACCGCTGACTCCCAAGGATACCGCCGTGGTAGCCCATGTAAAAGGTGTCGCCGCCAGTGCGCCATTAACGTTGGTGGGAGGCAGTGCCAGCGGTGACAGCGGCAGCTACGCCGGCGGCCTGGTGATCGGAACCTCCACGGACTTGCCCAGCCTGCTGAACCAGTCAATGGCGTACGGCTCGTTTTGGGAGAGCGGCGGCGGCACGACCAACATGGCGGTACTTGGCACGCGTGCCAGTGAAGCGCTATTCGACGAAGACGTGCCGCTGGGCCGAAGCTTCAGCTTCCACGGGCGGCAGTTTATCGTCGTCGGTATTTTTAACGATTTCAACACCACGCCGCTAAGCACCCAGGCCGACTTCAACAATGCCATCTTCATTCCTTATGACGTGGCGGAAAGTCTGACGAATAACACCGCGCCGACCTATGAAATTCTGGCCCGCGCCGACGTCTCCGACCATACCGAAGCACTGCGTCAGGCGATTGCCAATGATTTGAATAAGGCCCATGGCGGCAATAGCGGCTTTAGCGTGCTCAGCGGCAACCAGAACGTTACCGATTCCAGTGCCATCCTTGACCTGCTCACGCGCCTCATCGCCGGCGTGGCCGCCATTTCCCTGCTGGTCGGCGAGATTGGAATTATGAATGTCATGATGGTGTCGGTGGCCGAACGGACGCATGAAATCGGTATGCGCAAAGCCGTCGGCGCCACCAACCGCCAGATCCTCGGCCAGTTTCTGGTGGAAGCCGGCGGGCTGAGCCTAATCGGTTCGGCAGTCGGTATCGTGCTGGCCTATCTTGTCGATCTCGGCCTGCGGCTGGCCACGAATCTGCATCCGCAGATCAGCTGGTACGTCGTTGTAGCGGCGGCCGGTATTTCTCTGCTCGTCGGCATGGTGTTCGGCTCGGTCCCGGCTATCAAAGCCGCCCGCAAAGACCCGATCCAGGCCCTGCGCTCGGAGTAGTTTAACTCATAAGCACGACTATAGCGGCTATGCCTACCACTGCCATAATGAGCGTCACCAGCCAACCGATCAGAGTCGTGCTGCGCCGGTTTACCCACGGGCCCATAAAGCGCGGGTTGCTACTAATAAGGACGATAAACGCCAGCACCACCGGGGCGACAATACCATTGGCAACCGCCGAGTAGATCAAGGCTTTGATAGGGTTGAGGCCAAGGAAGTTGATACTCAGTCCGATCAACATAGCGATGATCAGTACACCGTAGAACGCATAAGCCTGTTTAAGCTTGCGGTTCAGCCCACCGCGCCAGCTGAAGCTTTCGGCAACGGCGTAGGACGCCGAACCGGCCAAGACCGGAATGCCAAGCAAGCCGGTGCCGATAATACCCATGGCAAATAAAAAGTACGTGGCATTACCGGCAAACGGCCGGAGGGCTTCAGCGGCCTGTGAAGCGCTGGTGATGTTGGTGATGCCGTGCGGGAACAACACTGCGCCGCAAGCGGCAATAATAAAGAACATCACCACATTAGACAGAAACATGCCGGTCCAGACGTCAATCCGCATTTTTTTAATTTCGGCGTCATCGGCACCCGCCCGTAGTGCAACCGTAGTTCGTCCGGCAGCGATCTCCTCTTCCACTTCTTGTGAAGTTTGCCAAAAGAACAAATACGGCGAGATGGTAGTTCCCAGAATGGCACAGACCAG